>NZ_LMME01000015.1:0-40113 GCF_001422125.1 Methylobacterium sp. Leaf85
GGAGCGGAGCGATCTCATCCCAGAGATCATCGGGGAGAAGCGGTCTGGCCATGCCAAACCAACGCTGAAAGCAACGCTCGGTGCCGTTCTGTTAGGCGCTCTAAAGCCATTCTGGAAGCCGCACCGAGCGTCGCGCGCACCGGAGAAGTAGAAGCCGTGCACGCGGATGTTCTGGTCAAGCTCGCAATCCTCAACCCCGGAACATAGTGTTGCAGGCTGATTGCCCGGCGCGGCGCAAACCCGAGCGATCTCGTCAGGCGTGAGGGCTAACTGCCAATTGGAACAGCGATGAAACGCCTGTCCGGACCCTCAAAGCCCATCGAATAGACCGAGACGATGGCGACCATACCTGGCGTCATGTCGGGTGCAAAGGAGACGAGACCATCGTACTGTCTGACCACTGCATAAAGCCGATAGCCCCGCGGGCAGCCACGGCTCTCCGGCACCGCGGTATCGCGATAAACCTCGCGAGCTTTTCCATTGACGGTCAAGGTAAGGGCAAAGCCCGATACATACTCCTCGCCCAGGGCCGCGCATTTTGGCGGGGCAATACCGTCCTCGATTGTTGACAGCACCAGCTCATAGTCCTGATCGGGATCCGCCATGCCGTCACCAGGGCGGCCGAAGCGCAACTTGCGCATATCGGTGTTCAGTGCACCATCGGCATTGAGGGCAGCAATATCTACCGGTTCACCAATGTCCAGCTTGTCGAGCATGGGCTTGGCCTTGGCCCGTACGCCGGCCACTGCCGAGGCGATGCTGCCGGTCTCGTTCTCGATTACCTGACGGAAGGGGGTGCCCTCGACCCAGCTCTTGGTTTTGAGGTCGAGAACGTACAGATTGGCATACGCAAAGCCAGAACCATCCTGGATGCCGAATTCCTCGTAGGCGAAATAAGAGCCGGTGTTGGAATAGCCGATGAAGCCGATCCCGGCGCGGTCTCCGGCTGAGGCCGGCAAGGCCAGCAACATCAGCAAAACGGCCGTAAGCTTGCAGATATTGAATATCAATTCTCTGCTCTCCTAAGTCCTGGCGTCGGCAACCTGTTGACAAGGCCGAAAACCGGCAAGCGACTACCACGAAGTGATGTCGAGTCGCCATTCGTCTCGATGACAGCAATCACATTATGCCACTTGATCTCGGTGATTGCTGCTCCTCGCTCTCTTGCGTCTAGCGCATCGCGAGGCCTCAATTCAGCGCTCGCCCGGCGTCTCGCGCATGCAGGTGCCAAACCGCACGACGTTGCGGCAGGGTTCGTCCTACATCGGGGCTACACAAGAACTCACGGCCCACCGCCCTCTGACGGAGACCGCGACATTCAATAGGATCCAGTCATGAACACTCGTTTCGCTTCCGCCGTTGCCGCTGTTGCTTTGAGCCTCGGCGCCGTTGCTTCGCCTGCGCTCGCTCAGAGCTATACTGCGCCCGCGGGTATCTCTGCCTACGCGGCCCCCGGCAGTGCAGGCCGTCAGGTCGTCGCCGATGACGATTTGACCACCGGGTCGGTCGTCAGCCGCCGCAGCGTCGATTCCGCCCGCGAAGGCAACGCCGAGCAGAACAGCTTCCCGGTCTGGCAGTACGGCCGCACCTCCGGCGGCCCCCGCTAAACACAGTCTGCTCAAATGACGAAAGCGGCGGGGCGTGAGCCCCGCCGCTTTCGTATGTGCTCTCTGTTCATCACCGAATGACGGTCAGCCGGCTTTCGGCATCAGCGGTCGGAGGAGCTTGGCGAAACGCGCCGCCCATTCGATCTGGCCCGGCTCCAGGGCGATGAGATCCTGCCGGATCTCCACGAGGGCGTTGGGAAGGCCGCGCGCGATGGCGTGGCGATCGATCGTGTCGCCCGGCAGACCGCCTCCATAGGGCTCGTTGTCGCCCACCGTCAGCCCGGCCAGGTCGGCGCGCAGGCCGGCGATGAGGGGCGCACTCATCCGGTCGTCCCCGTCCCACAGGATGCCCACATGCCAGGGCCGCATATAGCCGCGCCACGAGGCCGTGAAACTGTGCATCGTGACGATGGAAGGCGGCACGCCTACCTCCGTGGCCCGCGCGACGGCCGCATCCACCGCCTCGTCGAACGGCACGTAGAAGCGCCGGATGCGCTCGTCCTTGCCGGCTTCGTCGATGCGGGCGTTGCCCGGCACCACCGCACCATCCGACAGGCGCATGACCAGCGTCGGGTCCTCGCGCCCCCGGTTGGGGTCGATGACGAGGCGCGAGAACCGCGTGAGGATGGCCGGCACGCCGAGATGCGCCGCGAGCCGCCGCGTCACGTCCGCCGCGCCGATATCGTAGGCGATGTGGCGCGCGAATTCCCGTTCCGGAACGCCGAGCTGCGCCAGATCCTCCGGTACGTGATTCGAAGCGTGCTCGCAGATGAGGAGGAGCCCGGATGCGGGATCGCCTGGGATCGTCTCGACGGGATGCGGCGGAAACATGAGGTGGTCACGGTCCTTCAGGGCCGATCGGGAGGAAATCCCCCTGGGCAGGCAGGAAACACGCCGCCGGTCGCGTCATCGCGCGCTTGCCGAGGCGGCAGGGCTCGGGCACAGCACGTATAGGCGATCGCGCCGCCACGGCAATAATCCGGCGGACAAGCAATCCGGCCCGCGCGATCGGACCTTGATGAGACACGGACACGCCATGACCGCGCCTTCACACGCCTCGCCCGCTTCCCCCCCTTCGTCCCACGATGCCGCTCGCGGCCTGCTTCTCGGTTTCCTCGACGAGGCGATCGCCGCCGCGCATCCCTCCCGCTGCCTGGTGCCGCACCTGCCCGCGCCGGGGCCCGGCCGGCTGATCATCCTCGGTGCCGGCAAGGCCGGCGGCAGCATGGCCGCCGTGGCGAGCCGGTTCTACCGGGAGCAGCACGGTGTCGACGAGAGCCGCATCGTCGGCCTGGCGGTGGCCCGCCACGGCTACGGCGAGGATGCCCCGATGATCCGCATGGTCGAGGCCGGGCACCCGGTGCCGGACCAGGCCGGCATCGACGCCACCATCGACGCCCTGAAGATCGCGGCCGATGCCGGTCCGGAGGACGACGTGCTGGTGCTGCTCTCGGGCGGCGGTTCGGCCAACTGGATCGCGCCCGCCGGCGACCTCACCCTCACCGAGAAACAGGCGGTGACCAAGGCGCTGCTGCGCTCGGGTGCGCCGATCAACGAGATCAACGCGGTGCGCAAGCACCTCTCCCGGATCAAGGGCGGACGTCTGGCCATGATGGCCCGCAACGCCCGCTCGATCCTGACGCTGGCCATCTCCGACGTGCCGCACGACGACCCGGCGGTGATCGCCTCAGGCCCGACCGTGCCCGATCCCTCGACGCTCGCCGACGCCCGCGAGATCTGCGAGCGCCGCAACATTCCCCTGCCAGAGACCGCCAAGGCCCTCCTCAACGATCCGGCCAACGAGACCCCGAAGGCGGGCGACCCCTCCTTCGCCCGGGCCGAGTACCGCATCATCGCCCGTCCCATCGACGCCCTGAACGCGGCGTCGGAGGCGGCCAAGCGCGCCGGCTACGAGGTCGTGATGCTCGGCCCCGACGTGGAGGGCGAGGCCCGCGAGGTCGCGGCGGAACACGCCGCCCTCGCCAAGGAGATGAAGGCGGCCGGCCGCAAGGTGGCGATCATCTCCGGCGGCGAACTCACCGTGACCATCGTCGGCGAGGGCCATGGCGGCCCGAACCAGGAATACGCCCTCGCCCTCGCGATCGGCCTCGATGGCGAATCCGGTATCCTCGGCATTGCCGCCGATACAGACGGCACCGACGGCGGACGCGGCGAGGCCACCGACCCGGCCGGCGGTCTCGTCGACCCGACGACGCTGGAGCGCGCCCGCGCCGCCGGCCTCGATCCGGCTGCGATGCTCGCGGACAATGATTCGACGAAGTTCTTCGCCACGATCGGCGATCTCGTCCAGCCGGGTCCCACGCGCACCAATGTCAACGATTGCCGCATCATCCTCGTCGGTTAACGGCGTGAGCCGTCGCCGTACGACCCCCTCCCCGCCGCGCGTGGGGAGGGGGAAGGTTCTCTGGCTCGCCTCTCCGCTGGCCGCCCTCTTCCTCACCGCCTCGCCCGCCCGGGCCGATCTGCGGATGTGCAACCAGACCGCAAGCAAGGTCGGCATCTCGCTGGGATATCGCGATACGCAGGGCTGGGTGACGGAAGGATGGTGGGACGTGGCGCCCAAAGGGTGTGAAACCCTGCTGCGCGGCGCTCTCGCCGCGCGGTTCTATTACGTCTACGCGGTGGACTATACCCGCGGTGGCGAGTGGAACGGCCGCTCGCTCATGTGCACCCGCGACACCGAATTCACGATTCGCGGCGTCGAGGATTGTCTCGCGCGAGGCTACGACCGCAACGGCTTCTACGAGGTCGATACCGGCGAGCAGAAGAGCTGGACGATCCAGCTCACCGACCCGAGCCAGCCGGGGGCGCCTTAAAGCTCCAATCCTGGAGGAATGTGGGTGCCTTCCGTGAAATCTAGCGCTTGAGCGTCCGATCTAGAAAGTCCGTGAAGTGAGGCAAATCAATTGTCCATTCATTCAGGGTCGGACGCTGCTCTTCGACCCAAGCGTGATAGCGATGGCCTTTCATGATCGAAATCCTGGCGTAATTGAATCTCAGTGGGTATGTTCCATCCTTGATGGGAAGCAGCTCGATGATCTTCGTGCCGGGACTTGAGAAAACAATATGCGATAATCCCGCCCCATGAGGCGACATGATTGTCTTTGCGTTTCGCGCAATGGCTATCTGGTGCCAGATTGGGATTGTCGCGAAGTCTCGAATTTCGAAGCCACGTTCTCTGGCCTCGTTTTCCACTTGGACCTCGTTGAGAAGAACGCGGCGGTCTGCGCCCCTCCTTGTGATGTAGATCTTCTCAGGTAGCGAAATATTGTTCTGCTCCGCCAACGCACTGCTTCGCTCGCCGAGTGTACCGAAGATATTGTCGAGATGGCTCCAACCGACCATTCCGCGAAAGCCGACCCGGGCTACGAGGAGGCGCTCAACGAAGACAGGCTGGCTCATCTTGTGTGCCCGTAATCCGAGTTGCAGGATGTCCAAAATATCTTTTTCGAATTTCGGTCGGTTACCGTTTAAAAGAATATGAAAGTCTTCATCGTCCATGATCTCATGGTTGCGCAGCCAGGAGAAGCCCGGCAGATAATCGATGAGCCAATGATACAGGCCTTGATTCCCTCTATTCGCAGCAAACGCCACAGAAAAATTCTGGACTTCAGACCGACTGACGGTCGGGATTGGTATCGAGTGAGACATAATAATCTCGCCCTTGTCAGTCCATATTTGACCGGAGGCGTCGGTGAAGACGTTTTTATACTCAAATACATTCGGTTGGCGTCCTTTTGACGCACGTGTGCGGAAGTTCTCTGCTAAGGCTGTGAGTCCGTCCATATGGTGACGGGGCGTCGTAGGTGCCAACGCCAGCTCGACAGATCCCCAGGTCTCGTTCTCAGGTTGTGGCAGAAAGTTGTATTCCGATGGCACGGGTTTGATGAGCGTACCCCCACCGCTTGCCTTCGCGACGAGAAGTGTCAGTTCCTGTTTTAGGGTCTTGTCTTGGAGTTCCTTGAATATGAGCTTGGTGAGGTTCAGGAAGCGTGGCTTGTCGTGAAGAGACGATGCCGCGATCAAGGACTTGGCGGCCTGGTCCGGACAGTGATAAATCGCCAGCAGCTTAATTGCCGCGACCTTATACATTGGCTCTATATCATAGTCGGGTATGGACGCCGATATTTCATCGATTATCGCCTGTGAAGGCAATTGTAGCGCCGCCTGCAGTCGCTGGAGTAAGATTTGAGGCTGCTGGATAAGCAATGCAGGATCGCTCGTTCGTTCCAGAACGTTTGCAAAGCGACCCATTTCGATGTCTACACGGCAATCTCGAACTATACGCTGAAGCTTCGAAGGTGATTTTGTAGTTTTTTCTTCGCGCACTGTTCGTGTACCCCCGAATCAGATTAAATAAGCGACGGCCGCTTCGCAGACTCCGTAGTCGGCTATTTTTTTGCTGCGACTTCTTCAGCCTTGCGTGCCTGTATGCGATTTTCTTTTCTCTCGGCCTTGCGGGCCGCGATACGTGCTGTGCGTTTTTTTTCAGCTTTCTCGGAACGTGGAGAATTTTCCGGCTTGTCCATTGATCTTCCCGGTTCTGCGAAATTCAAATCAGCTTCGTAAACCAAGCTGCCAGACTTGGCCCTAGCGGAAGCTTCCTGGTGATGTAAAGCGGACCGCATATCGTTGGAAGTGTAACTTCATGCTGGGTTGCGCACCAAGGCACGATGATCCGCCGACGCGCAGCCGCATTATGGCTTTGGATCGATCCGACTGCCAAGCTTTTCCGACGTCGCCGCTGCTCGGGGTCGGATCGTTGTTTCATTCACGATCCATACCTCAAACGCTGCGAGGGAACGGCCAAAACCTTGACGCGCGGCCCGCCCCGGTGCTTCTGGCCCCCTACCCCCAATCGGTCGTTCGAACCCGACGGGTATCCTCAAAAAAACTTGGAGACCGGAGTGAAACGCTCGCGCCGCACGAAGATCATCGCCACCCTCGGTCCGGCTTCCGACACGCCGGAGATGATCGAGAAGCTGTTCCGCGCCGGTGCGGACGTGTTCCGGCTCAATATGAGCCACCTTCCGCGCGAGAAATTGCCGGAGAAGATCGAGGTGATCCGTACCATCGAGCGCGAGTTGCGCCGGCCGATCGCGGTCCTGGTGGATCTCCAGGGTCCGAAATTGCGGGTCGCCGCCTTCGCCGAGGGCGGCGCCATCCTCGAGAACGGCGCCTCGTTCGTGCTCGATTCGGATCCGACGCCGGGCGACATCCATCGTGTCTACCTGCCGCATCCCGAGATTCTCTCCGCGCTGGAACCGGGCCACGTCGTCATCATCGATGACGGGAAGTTGCGCCTGGTCGTGACCGAGGTCTCCGAGGGACGCGCGGTGACCGAGGTCGTCATCGGGGGCAGGATTTCCAACCGCAAGGGCGTGTCCCTGCCCGACACCGTGATCCCGGTGGCGGCGATGACCGAGAAGGATCGCGGCGATCTCGAAGCCGGGCTCAATGCCGGGGCGGACTGGATCGCGGTCTCCTTCGTTCAGCGTCCCGAGGACGTGGCCGAGGTGAAGAAGGTCGCCGCCGGCCGCGCCCTGGTCATGGCCAAGATCGAGAAGCCGCAGGCCCTCACCCGCCTCGACGAGATCATCGAGATCTCCGACGGGATCATGGTGGCGCGCGGCGATCTCGGCGTGGAGATGCCGCTGGAGCAGGTGCCGGGCGTGCAGAAACGGATCACGCGCGGTGCGCGGCGCCTCGGCAAGCCCGTCGTCGTCGCGACGCAGATGCTCGAATCGATGATCACGGCACCGGTGCCGACGCGCGCCGAGGTCTCGGACGTGGCGACCGCCGTCTACGAGGGTGCTGATGCGGTGATGCTGTCGGCCGAGAGCGCGTCCGGCGCCTTCCCGATCGAGGCGATCTCGATGATGAGCCGCATCGCCGAGCAGGTGGAGCGTGACGCCCTCTACTGGACGATCCTCACGGCGCAGCGTTCGGAGCCCGACGCCACCGCATCGGACGCCATCGCGGCGGCCGCCCATCAGATGGTCGACGCCCTCAACCTCACCGCCATCATGGCCTGGACGCATTCGGGATCGACGGCCCTGCGTCTCGCCCGCTCGCGGCCCAACGCCACGATCATCGCGCTGACGCCGAAGCGCGAGACCGCCCGGCGGCTGGCCATGTGCTGGGGCACGCACCCGATCGTCACCAACGATGCCAGCGACGTGGACGACATGGCCTTCCGCGCGGCGAAATTCGCCGTGCGCGAGCGCTTCGCCGAGATCGGCGACCGGGTCATCGTGGTGGCCGGCGTGCCGTTCGGGACACCGGGCGCCACCAACCTCGTGCGGATCGCCTTCGTCACCCGCGATCACGCCGCGAGAGCCTGATCGGATCAGCGCGCGACGGGCTGCTCATGTCTCGTCGCGCCGATCCGGGTGGCGAGCCCTTCGACCGCATCCACGAGGGCGTCCGTCGCCATGTATGGCACCATGTGCCCGATGCCCGGCAGGAGAACGAGCCGGGCGCCGGGGATGAGTTTGGCGAGGGGGTCGGCATGGCGCGTCGCCGGAACGGCGGCATCCGCATCGCCGGAGACGATCACTGTCGGAACGGCGATCTCACCGTAGCGTGGAGCCTGGGCCGCCAAGGCGGAGGGCAGGCCGATCAGGTCTTCGAGATTCGCGAGCATCGTCGCGGGGCGCAGCACCAGGGCTGAGCGGCTCCGCTCGAGATAGTCCGCGGGGAGTTCCTGCGGCCGGAAGGCCGCACGGCCTGCGCGTTCCAGATAGTAGAGGCCGATCGGTGTCGCGACGGTGCGGCTGAGCAGCCATGCGACCGGAGGCTTCAGGGCGAGACGGTAGTACCACGGCAGAGGCGCCATGGCCGGAAACGGCATCGCCACAGGCGCCACCAGGACGAGACCCGAGACGACTTCGGGATGGTCGAGGGCGATGGCGGTGGCCAGGGCGCCGGACCAGGAATGGCCGAGCAGGACCACCGGGCCGGTCCCCATGCGCTCGACCGCCTGTGCGATCGCATGGCCCTGCACCGCGGGGCTTCCCCCATCACGGCCGCCGAGGCGGTCGCTCCAGCCGTATCCGGGCCTGTCGAAGGCAATGACGCGAAAGCCGTCCTGGGCGAGCCTGCGGCCGACGCCTTCCATCGGGTCGGCCGCGTTGGCGGAGGCTCCGTGAAGAAGCACGACGGTCCCCTTCGACGACGTCGTCGGGCCGGCCTGCATGGTGGCGAGCCGCCCGCCATCCACCTCGATGAAAGGCCCCTGCGGCGGAAACCGGGCGCCGACCCGCAAGGTGACGATCAGGGTGACGAGGGCTCCGGCCGCGAGAACGCTGACGATCACCCCGAGCATCGCACCCGCGATCAGGCCGAGCCAGTGGAGGAGAACCATGTCCGGTTACAGGTCCCGGCCGTCGATCTCAGGGACAAGCCGGTCGATGGCGCTCTGGAGCTTCTCCATGCGCGGATAGATGGCGGCGGCGCGGCGGAAAGCGTCCAGGGCGCGACGCTTGTCGTCCATGGACAGATAGATCCGCCCCAGCGCGGCCCAGGCCTCGTAATGCCGTGGTTCCAGCACCAGCGTCCGCTGCAGGTCGGCCACGGCGTTGGTCTGGTCGGTGAGAAGCCAGAACACCGTGGCCCGCCGGTTCCAGCCCTCAGCCCATTGCGGCTCGAGGGTGGTAGCGCGGTCCATCAACTCGACGGCGAGGGCATAGTCGCGGCCCGACATCGCCTGACGGGCACGTTCCGTGAGAAGGTCGGCGGTGGCGCTGCCGGAGCGCCCGAGGCGCTGCTCGATCAGGCGGGAGATGCCTTTGGCCTCGGCATCGTCCTCGGACGCCTTCAGCCTCGCATAGAGATCCTCGAGGCTCGGCGCCTGCACTTTCTTGGGTGCATCCTTGCCGTTTTCCTTGCCTTGTCCGGTCTCACGACCCTGGCTCTGTGGCGGCAGAGCGTCGGCTGACGACATCCCAAACGAAAAAATCGCCGCGCTCAGGAGCGCAGCGTTGAACAGAATGCCAAAATGCCGGGACAGCGTCATGAGAGCGAGCTTCCTCGCCCTTCACGCCGCCGTCAACAGGCCGGCTTGACGCGGCTGCCCCGAATTGCCGGGCAGCCCGCAGCCTCAGCCCTGACGGGCCTTGAAGCGCTTCTGCGTCTTGTTGATGACGTAGACGCGGCCCTTGCGGCGCACGAGCTGGTTGTCGCGGTGACGGCCACGGAGGGACTTGAGGGAGTTGCGAATCTTCATCGGTCTCACGTCGGCCGGGTTTGAGCCCGCCGCCTGTCCATAGGGTCTCGGGAACGAGGCACCTCGGTAAGGCGTCCTCGGCGATGGCAGTTCACGCATCGCGGAAAGGCGGTTGCCATATCAGGCTTGAGCGCCTGAAGGCAAGGTGCAACCGACCTGCCGGGGATGCGGATTCTTCAAACTTTCGCCCCGGCGCACGGCCGGGGCCTTCTCGTCCGCCGTTGGACGCCCTCAGCGCTCGCGCCAGGCCTTGGCGATCTGGTCCGTCAGGGGCTTCGTCAGGTAGGAGATGACCGAGCGGTCCCCGAGTTGCATGAAGGCCTCCACGGGCATGCCGGGCACGAGCTGGACCTTGCCGAGGCGCTCCACCTGATCCTCCGTCATGCGGATGCGCGCGGTGTAGTAGGTCATGCCGCTCTTCGGGTCCTGCGAGACGTCGGCCGAAACCCGGCTCACGATCCCGTCGATCTCGGGCGTCGTCCGCTGGTTGAAGGCCGGGAAACGTAGGACAGCGCGCTGATCGACGCGCACGTTGTCGATGTCCTGCGGCTGGATCCTGACCTCGACGATGAGCTTGTCGGCGTCGGGCACGATGAGCATCGCCGGCTCGCTGGGAACCACGAGACCGCCGATCGTATGCACCGTCAGCTGGTGGACCGTGCCGTTCTGGGGCGAGCGCATGTCGATACGCTTGAGCTGATCCTCGGCGGCGATTCGCTTCTCCACATATTCGGACCAGCGGCCACGGATCTCGGCGAGCTCCTTGCCGGTCTCGGTCCGCATGTCCTGGTCTATCTGGAAGATCTGCAGCTCGATCTCGGTGATCTTGCCCTTGGCGGATGCCGTGGAGGCGATGAGTTGCCCGCGCTCGCCCTGCAGCCGGGCGCCGTCCCGTTCCAGGGCGGTGACGCGGGAGAGCGGCACGAGGTTCTTGCCGTAGAGCTCGCGCACGCCCTTCAGCTCGGTTCCGATCAAGGCCGTTTCCCGCTCCTTGGCGGCGGCCTGTTCGGTGAGACCCTTGATCTCCTCGCCGAGCTGGGAGACGCGCTCGCGCAGCTGCGCCTTCTGGCCCTCGCGGCCGGCGACGCGGGCTTGGAACAGGCGGGTTTCGCTGTCGACCAGATGGGCGACGGACGGATCCTTCGCCTTGCGAGCCAGCAGATCCGGCGGGAAGGTGATCTCGGACGCGCCGTCGCGCTCGGCCTCGTCACGCGCCCGACGGGCTGCGAACTCATCGAGCGCCTTCAGGATGATGTCGAGATTGGCGCGGGTCTGGGTCTCGTCCAGGCGGATCAGGATGTCGCCGGCTTTCACCCGCGCGCCTTCCTTCACCCGCAACTCGCCGACGACGCCGCCGGTGGGGTGCTGCACCTTCTTCACGTCCGATTCGACCATGAGCTGGCCCGGCGCGATCACGGCACCCGAAATCATCGTGAAGGTGGCCCAGCCGCCGATTCCGATGACGAGGACGGCGCCGACTCCGATCGCGGCGGCGAGGTGACGGCGGATCGACCCGTTGGCGGTGGGCCGGATTTGAGCGGCGGGGAGTCCGGTGGGCGACAGTGCGATGGCCATCACGCGCTCTCCTGCAGGGTGGCGACGTTCGCGCCGGTACGTTGTGCGGCGACGGGCTCGGCGGCGGGAGCCGGAGTCGACCGGAGGACGCGCTTGAGCACCTCGTCCTTGGGGCCGAAGGCCTGGGCGCGCCCGTCGGCCATCATCAGGATCATGTCGACGGCGGCCAGAGCGCTGGGGCGGTGCGCCACGACGATGCAGATGCCGCCGCGCTGCCGCACCCCGACGATGGCCTGGGTCAGGGCGTTCTCGCCCTCCCCATCGAGATTCGAATTGGGTTCGTCGAGCACCACGAGGAAGGGGTCGCCATAGAGCGCCCTCGCCAGTCCGACCCGCTGGCGCTGCCCTGCCGACAGGCCCGCCCCGCCCTCGCCGATCCGGGTGTCGTAGCCTTCCGCCAGGCGCAAAATCATCTCATGGATACCCGCTGCCTTGGCGGCCGAGATGACCGCACCCGATTGGGCATTGGGATCGAACCGGGCGATGTTCTCGGCGATGGTGCCGGCAAACAGCTCCACCTCCTGCGGCAGGAAGCCGATATGTGGCCCGAGATCGGCGCTCGACCATTGGTCGATGGCCGCGCCGTCGATCCTGACCTTGCCGCGCACGGGCGGCCAGACGCCGACGATGGCGCGGACGAGGCTCGACTTGCCCGAGGCGCTCGGGCCGATGATTCCGAGCCCCTGCCCCCGCTGCAGGGACAGGCTGACATCCTGCACGACGATGCGCTGGGTTCCCGGCGGTGCGAGGGTGACGTTTTCGGCCACGAGGCTCTGCGACGGAGCGGGCAGAGCATGGGGCTGTTCGACGGCGGGCAGGCGCGCGAACAACTCCGAGAGCCGTGCCCAGCTCTGGCGCGCCTGCACGAATCCCTTCCAGTTGGCGATGGCGAGTTCCGCCGGAGCCAGGGCGCGGGCGACGAGGATCGACGAGGCGATGATGACGCCCGCCGAGGCCAGGTTGTTGATGACGAGCCAGGCGCCGAGGGCGAGCACGCCCGATTGCAGTGCCATGCGGAACACTTTCGAGCCCGCTCCGAAACCGCCCGCGACGTCCGAGACGGCCATCTGAGACTGCATGTAATCGCGGTTGGCGCCGCCCCAGCGATCGGCGAAGCGTCCCTGCATCCCCATGGCGGCCAGCACCTCGGCGTTGCGGCGCCCGGCTTCCGCGAGGCCGTTGCGACGCATGCCGTGGGCGGTTGCGGTCTGGGTCGGGGCGCGGGTCGACCGATCCGTGGTCAGGGCCAGGACCGCCAGGACCGCCGCGCCGACGAGGGCCGCGATACCGATGAGCGGGTGGAACAGGAAGCAGATGAAGACATAGATCGGCATCCACGGCAGATCGAAGAAGGCCGAGGGCCCCGTGCCGCCGAGGAAGGCACGCAACTGGTCGAGGTCGCGCAGGGGCAGCAGCCCATCGCCCGGGGTCGCGCCCTTCAGGGGAGCCCGCACGACGATGTCGAACACCCGGGCCGAGAGGGCTTCGTCCAGCGAGGCGCCGACGCGCGCGAGGATCCGCGAGCGGATCGTCTCCAGGACGCCCTGAAATCCGTAGAGGACGAGAGCGAGGATCATGAGGCCGATAAGTGTCGGAACGCTCCGGCTCGGAATGACGCGGTCATAGACTTCGAGCATGAAAAATGAACCGGTCAGATACAGAATGTTCACCAACCCGCTCATCACGGCGACGCCGATGAACGCCGTTCGGCAACTTGCCAATGCCGAAATGATTTCGGCCGATTCCCGCCCCTTAGCCACTGCCGCCCCCGCCGTCGCGTTCGATTGTCAAGTTTAGTGTGAATGGTAGTCTGCGATACCGTTTGGGAACGGCGGCCCGACACTCGCCTCCTTTATAAGAAAAGCGTGAAGTCGAGAACTCGAAAACATGCTGCTGCGGTTGGATTATGGCCGTCTGTGTCCGGAGGGCCCATCTCTCGCGACATATGCCCCCGGCTCTCGCCGCCTCAGGGGGGGATGAACCGCTTCTTCCCCCCCCCGAGACGTGGCCTTCGTATTCGGAAGAGGAAACGATGCGGTCGGCACAGGTGGGTGGTCGACGACTTGCTAGCGCGTGTCGGCTGCTGAGCCCGTAAAGAAACCCCGAGCAAGCATGGTCCGTAAACGTTCTCGGCCTATGGTGGTGCGAGAAACGGTGAAGCGCCGGAGCGTCTTACGTGCGGTCGGACAAAGAAACGGAAACGTCTCCAGAGCCGGTGTCACGGCGCGAGGACCGTAACTCGACGAACTGGATAGCCAACGTTCGGCTTCCCGATGGTCGGGAAATCCCATGCACCGTGAAGGACGTCTCGAAATCCGGCGCCAAGCTTGGTATTCCAGCCTACCACGCGCTGCCCGAGTCGTTCCTGCTCCGCATCATCGGCCGGGACTTCGTCTGCATGGTGAAGCTCGCCTGGAGGCGCGGCGACTATGTCGGCGTGAGGATCGAGCGCGTCGGCAAGGTGGCGCCACCGCGCGTCCGGGACGAGCCGCCGCAGCCGGTGGCGACCTCCTTGGACAAACCGGAGGCGATCGACGAACCGGGTGGCGTCGGTATTCCTTCGCGCAGACGGAAACCATTGTCCTTCTGACGCGGGATCGAAGTGGTCTCCGTGACCGCGTCAGGCCCGGATCAGGTCCCTCATGCCGGGCGCTTTCTCGCTGCCGGGGAAGACCTTCTCGGAAAGAACCTTCTCCTCGAAGCCGAACTGGTCGATCAGCAGGCCCTTCATCACGGCGCGCAGATCCATCGTCGGAGCGAGATCGCGGCCTTCGAACAGGGCGCTTTCCTTGAGGCTCGGCCAGTCGGCGATCACCCGCCCTCCCGCCACCGCTCCACCGACGAGGAAGGCGACCGTGGCCGTGCCGTGATCCGTGCCGGACGAGCCGTTCACATGCACCGTGCGGCCGAATTCGGTGACGATCAGCACCGATGTCTGGGCCCAGGAGGCACCGAGCCCCTCCTTGATCGCCGCCATGCCGGCATCGAGGGAAGCGAGGTTCTTGGCCAGGCGCCCTTCATAGGGGCCTTGCGAAGAGTGGGTGTCCCAGCCGTCGAAATTCATCACGGCGATGCGGGGGCCGGTCACCGGGGCCATGAGCGAGGCCGCGGCGCGGGCGGCCGAGGCGAAGCTGTTGGGGCCCTTCAACGGCTGCTTGCCCATCGCCGCCATGCTGGGATCCGAAGCGATGAAGTCGTCGACCTGCACGCCCTCCCTCAGAGCATTGGCCAGGGCCTGGTCCTTGTCGTCGTAGAGGGCCTGAAGCCGCATCAGCGTATCGGCCGAGGCGTAGGGCAGAGTCTGTGGCTGCCATGTCTCGACCTGGGCTGGACCGCGAAGGATCAGCGGTGTCGTTGCGCTCACGGAGAGAGCCTTGGCCGGCCTCAACTCGATGCCCTTGGCCTTGGGAATGAGCGAGAGCGCGCGGTTGAGCCAGCCGGTATCGACTCCGGTACTCGATCGCGTCATCCCGTTCTCGAGGACCTCCTGCGCGTCGAAATGCGAGCGGGCGCGGTAGGGGGTGGCGACGGCATGGAACAGCGTGGCCTCGCGCTTGGCATAGAGATCCGCCAGGTTCGGCATCGCCGGGTTGAGCGAGAACAGCGGGTCGAGCCGAAACGGCGTATGCGTCGGGGACAGCTTGAAGTCGGAGCGGATCGCCGCGAATTGCGGATCGCCCACCGGCATCACCGCCGAGAGGCCGTCGAGGCCGCCGCGCAGCACCACCACGAGGAAGCGCGGGTCGCGGCCGGACGCGGCCCAGACCTTGGGCACATAGGGCCATGCGAAGAGGGCGCCGGCACCAAGCAGCAGGTTGCGGCGCGTCGGCAGGTGGGCGTGTTCCTGAGGGTTCATGGGGTCATCGCCTCTCGACCGGCTAAGCAGGTTTCGCAAAAGTGGTCATCGGTTTTGCGCCTTGAAACCTGCGACATTCCAAAGGCTTGAGCGAGGTGAAGCAGTGGCTCGCCAACGCGAACCCGCTCAGCGCCGCTGGAATTCCGGGCTCAGCATCAGCAGGGCCAAGGCCTGTTCGGAGCTTTCCCCCTGCCTGATCACGCGCCGTGTCTCGTCCGAGAAATAGCTGCCGATCCGGTCGTCCACGAGCTTGCGGATGTCCACGTGATCCGCGTTGAGCGTCGCGCATTGCTGCGCCCAGTCGATCCGGCTCTTGATCCCGTCCGAGGTCACCCAGGCATCGTCCTCCTCGGCCCAACCCTTCGGGGACGGGGCCGCCAGGAACGGCTGGCCCATGGCGAGGAGCGAGGCCTTCGGAGACGGTCTGACCGGCGCTTGCCCGAGGAGGCGGCCGGTCGCGGCCAGGAACTCGAGCGGCGGGCGCAGCTTCACGGGGGCAGCGGCCCAGGCCTCGTCGCTCCGGATCAGGGCGGTGGTCACGGCCTTCAGATCGCCGTCGCTGTCCCTGAAGACTTTGGCGAGGCTGTTTTGCAGCGAGTCCGACACTTTTTCCGAGACGAAGGCGCGTGCCATCCGCCGCGTCACGTAGCGCGCCGTGGATGGGTGACGGGCGAGGTCGGTCAGGACGGCGAGGAATTCATCGGCTCCCGCCTCGGCGTAGCGCTTGCCGAGGATGGTCTTCGGCCCGGGCTGATGCTGGCGTTCGCGGAACACCACTTCGCCAAAAGTCTCGGATTGCGGCTTGAGATCCACGGTCCAGCCGGTGAGGACGGAGGCCAGGGCGGTGACGTCGGCCTGGCTGTAGCCACCGTCGACGCCGAGGGTGTGAAGTTCGAGCACTTCGCGCCCGAGATTCTCGTTGAGGCCGGATTTCTTGATACGACCGACCTTGGAATCGGGCCCGATGGACGATGCGTTGTCCAGATAATAGAGCATGGAGGCGTGCAGGATCGCCGCCTTGGCCATGTCGTGAAAGCGGCTGAGAATGAATGGCCGAATGGCTTCACGCTGGAACGAGCCTGCCGTCAGGCTGGATTTCCCCTTACCCGCGCCGACGGTGAAGTGGTTGCTCCAGTGCAGGAACAGCCGCTCGTGCAGGGGCGCCTTCGTCGCAGCCGCCAGTCTCAGCCAAGCGATCAGCTCATCGGGATTTTTCGTGGTCGGAGCCTGCGTGACTGCGGTTTCGGGCTCCATCATGCCGCCAGCCATCGACGGCTCGGTACCGGGTGCCATGGCCATGGCGCCATCCTGTTTCACCTTGGCATTGCCGGACCCCGTATCCGCCATTGCCTCGCGACGTTGCCGCGCGATCTGACGGCGTTGCATCATCGCCTGCAACTGGTCGCTGCTGGACATCAGCGTGGCTTCGGGGACCGTCAGCGGCATGTCGAGCTGGGCACGGACGTAACCGCGCGGATCGTCCACGGCGGATAGATCGATGGCGCCGCATCCAAGACCGAACCGTCCGACCGCATTCGAGAATGCCAAGTTTCGGCTCATCATCATCTCCGGCATCCGGGACCGCTGGCCGAGATGCCCGGCACCGAATGAACGCGCTCGTCTTACACGATCTGTCTGAGGCGGTTCTGTGACCGGGCCTTCGGCTCACGCAAGCGTGACAGTGGCGGGCATCGGCCGATCGAACCACGACTACATCGGACCAGACTCGTCGACAGGATCCCGTGCAGGTTGTGCCGAGTGCGTGAAAACCGGTCCGGGACCAGGCACGAACGAGAAAAGGCCCCGTTTCCGGGGCCTTTGTTCTCTCGACCATTCCACTGAAAGAGGAATGGTGGGCGCGACAGGGATCGAACCTGTGACCCCTACCATGTCAAGGTAGTGCTCTCCCGCTGAGCTACGCGCCCCGGCTGAAGCGTTTCCGCTGCAGCGAGGAGCGGCGTATAGCTTTGGGGCGGAACGGGCGTCAAGGGCCTTTCGTCCGGAAAGAACGTGTTCCAGTAGCGCAAGCCCGCTTTCTCCGATGGCGCCGCCTCCTCCCACGAGGCCTGGGACGCGGCTGTCATGTTGCGCTGCGGCGACAAGGGGTGGAGTAGACGGCAGGCTCGGCACGAGGTTGATTTTCACGGCCGGCTCAAGATCGGCTAGATACTTGATGGGTTATGATTTCGGCAGAAAATTAAACAATAATATTGGCCATTCTTATTCATAAATTCAAATTTATATCTGTAATAGTTGAAATTCATAATAAGTTATGTTTCTTAAAATACATGTTAAAAGAAAGATTCTGCTTGAGGTAAGCACGGTGGTGTCATGAATTTTCCATATTGATCGATCCATCCCATTTTTGTGATGTGATTGTTTCAATCGATGTAATGTCGCGGCTTTTTTGCAGATGATCGATCTGGTCCGTATGCTTCTGGCGGGATCGATGATTGGAATGTTCTATCGTCGACGTGTCTGATGCAGGGTGTGTGATTTATATCAGCCCTTGAGACTGCCCGTATCCTGATGTCTGCCTGGCCTCCGTGCTGCAGCAAAGCTGCCATGGGTTGGACACGGTTCCGGCTGCATATTATGCATCACAGGGTCGCCGGTCCGTTGCGAGTGCGAGACGGTGGTTTCCTCGATCAAGAGCGTGTGCGAATCGAACGTGATCAAACGTACAGACATAGCGATCGTCGGCCGTTCGTGCCGGTTGCCCGGCGCTGCCAGCGTCGACGGCCTCTGGCAGCTTCTGAGCGAAGGACGATGCGCCGTTGGCCGCATCCCTGAGGATCGCTGGTCGCTGGAGCGCTTCGGTCACCCGCGCGCTCAGGAGCGCGGCAAGAGCTACACGTGGTCGGCGGGCGTTCTCGACGACATCTGGTCGTTCGATCCCGGCGTGTTCGGCATCTCGCCGCGCGAGGCCGAGCAGATGGACCCGCAGCAGCGGCTTCTCCTCGAACTGACCTGGGAGGCCCTGGAGGATGCGGGTTTGCGTCCCTCCGCCGTGGCGGGGTCGCAGATCGGCGTGTTCGTGGGCGCCTCGTCCCTCGACTACGGCAACCTGCGCGTCCTCGATACGTCGTCGGGCGATGCCTATGCGGCGACCGGCAACACGCTCTCGATCCTGTCCAACCGGATCTCCTATATCTACGACCTGAAGGGGCCGAGCTTCACCGTCGATACGGCCTGTTCCTCCTCCCTCGTGGCGCTCGATGCCGCCGTCGCGGCGATCGCCAGCGGCCGGATCGACACCGCGGTGGTCGCAGGCGTGAACCTGCTCGCGAGCCCGTTCAACTTCATCTGTTTCTCCAACGCGCAGATGCTGTCGCGCACCGGACTCTGCCAGGCCTTCTCGGCCAATGCCGACGGCTATGTCCGGTCCGAGGGCGGCGTCGTTCTCGTGCTGAAATCGGCGCGTCAGGCGGCCCGCGACGGCGATACCGTGCGCGGCGTCATCGCGGCGAGCGGCGTAAATTCCGACGGCCGGACCACCGGCATCTCCCTGCCCTCCGGCTACGCACAGGGTGCCCTGCTCGAACAAGTCTACCGCGAGGCGGAGATCGATTTCGACGCGGTTGCCTTCGTGGAGGCGCACGGCACCGGCACGGCGGTGGGCGATCCGATCGAGGCCGGCGCCATCGGCGGAAAGATCGGACGTCCCCGCAAGGAGCCGCTGCCGATCGGCTCGATCAAGAGCAACATCGGCCATACCGAGCCGGTCTCGGGGCTCGCCGGCCTGCTCAAGGCGAGTCTCGCCCTGGAGCACGATCTGCTGCCGCCCTCGCTTCACGCGGCCGAGCTCAATCCCGACATCCCCTTCACCAAGCTCAATCTCTCGGTGGTCACCGCGCCGTTGGCGATCCCGCGTGGCCGCGGCGAGCGTTTCGCCGGCGTCAACTCGTTCGGCTTCGGCGGCACCAACGCCCATATCGTCCTCACCGACGGGGCGCCGGCCCCCGCCGCGAGCGATGCCGGGCGCCCGCCCGAATTGCTGCTTCTTTCGGCCCAGAGCCGTGCGGCCCTCAACGAACTCGCCCTCGACTACGCCGAGCGGTTCGAGCAGGCCGATGACGCCCAGACCGTGCGCATCGCCGCCGCCGCCGCCCATCGGCGCGAGCGCCTGTCCACCCGCCTCGCCATGCCCCTCGACGCCGACCTGCCCGCCACCTTGCGCGCGGTCGCCGATGCCGAGGAGACCGACATTGCCCGCGTCGGCACTGCCGTGGACCGCAATGCGGAGGTCGCCTTCGTCTATTCCGGCAACGGCAGCCAATGGGTCGGGATGGGCCGCGAGGCGTATGAGCGCAGCGCCACCTTCCAATCCGCCTTCGACCGGATCGACGTTCTGTTCGCCGAGATCTCCGGCTGGTCGCTGAAGGAAGCCCTGTTCGCCGAGGACCTCGCCGAGCGCATGGTCCTCACCCGGGTCTCGCAGCCCCTGATCTTCGCGATCTCCAGCGCCTCGACCACGGCCCTGAAGGCCGCCGGCCTCGTCCCCTCCTTCGTCCTCGGTCACAGCGTCGGCGAGATCGCGGCCGCCGAGGGTGCCGGCATCCTGAGCCTGGAACAGGCGGTGAAGGTCATCTTCTACCGCAGCCAGCATCAGGAGACGACGCGGGGTCTGGGCACCATGGCGGTGCTGCTGGCGCCCGTGGAGGAGATCGAGATCTTCCTCAAGGATTATCCGAGCCTCGACATCGCGGCCTATAACAGCCCGAAGGCCGTCACCGTGGCGGGCCCCGTCGCCGATATCGACGCGGCCATGAAGGCGCTGGCGCGCAAGCGCCGCCGTGGCCGCAAGCTCGACCTCGCCTATCCCTTCCACGGCCGGCTGATGAACCCGACCGAGAAGCCGCTGCTGCGCGATCTCGCCGGGCTCACGCCTCATCCTGGCGCTATCGCCATGGTGTCCACCGTGACCGGCACGGTGCTCCCCGGGGGGGAGTTCGACGCCGGCTATTGGTGGCGCAACATCCGCGAGCCGGTGCGCTTCTCCGATGCGGTCCAGGAAGCGACCCGCAAGGGTGCCCGGATTTTCGTCGAGGTCGGTCCGCGTGCGACCCTGCTGCCGCATATCGGTGACTGCATCGAGCCCCTCGGTATCGAGAACGCCACGGTGGGCGTTCTCACCAACAAGCCCGTCGGCAGCGACCCCTTCGCCCGCGCCCTGGCCTCGGCCCTCGTCCACGGTGCCGCCGTCGACGAGGCGGTGGTCTTCGGCGAGAACCCGAAGGGCGACGTCGTCCTGCCGTCGTATCCGTGGCAGCGCCGGCCCTTCCGCCTGTCCGAGACATCGGAAGGCGTCGGTGCGGCGACCGCCCGTGTCTATCACCCGCTCTACGGTTCCCGGTTGTCGCCGGACGGGCTCGAATGGCTCGGCCATGTGGATATCGCCACGGTGCCCGACCTCGACGATCACCGCATCGACGGCCAGGCGATCCTGCCGGGTGCGGCCTTCATCGAGATGGCGCTGGGCGTCGCCCGCGAAGCCATGCGCAGCGACGACGTCGTGCTGGCCGAGTTCGAGATCCTGTCGCCGATGGTCTTCGCCGAGGAGGCACTTCGCGAGGTCGCCGTTCGGCTCTCCGGCAGCGGTAATCAGATCCAGATCCTGAGCCGGCCGCGCCTGACCCAGGCGGGCTGGCAGCTGCACGCCTCCGCCAAGGTCGTGGACGGCACCTTCGCCGCCCGGCCGCGGCAGGACATCGACATCCCGGCCGAGAACGCCGTCGAGGGTGCCGGGCTCTATTGCCTCGCCGCCGCCTCCGGCCTCGATTTCGGGCCGAGCTTCCGGCAGGTCGCCCTCAGCGCACGCGTGGACGAGACGACCATCGTCTCCCAATTGAAGCCGGCCGAAGCCGATCTCCGGTTCGGCCTCGTGCCGGCGCGGCTGGACGCCTGTTTCCACGGCCTGATCCTGCTCTTCGCCGACCTGATGGGCGAGGGCTCGACCAAGGCCTACGTTCCGGTGCGCTTCGGCGAGATCAGGCTGATCCGGCCGGGCGCGGTCATCGCGCGGGCGATGATCCGCACCCGGCGCTGCAACGAGCGCAGCATCCTGGCCGACTTCACCTTGGTGGACGAGGCGGGCGAGGTGATCGCCACCCTGCGCGAAGGCCGCTTCCAGGCCTTGCGCACCAAGTCCGGTCAGGATCTCGCCGCCTATGCCATCGCGCAGCGGTCCGAACTCGCCACCGAACCCACCGCGATCCCCCTCGACCGGCGTGCCCGAATCGCCGATGCCGTCCGGCCCGGCATCAAGGCGGCCCTCGCCCCGGCGGATGCGGCCCTCTCGCCGGGCCATCTCCTCCTCGAAGGCTGGGCCACTTCGCTGGCCTACCGCATGGCCGAGGGGCTGCAGCGCTCGGGCACCGTCGCCATCGACGAGCGTGTGCCGGAGGCGATGCGGCCCTGGCTGCTGAACGCCCTCTACGCCCTCGAGAGCAGCGGGCTCGCCACCCTCGACGGAACGCGCTGGACCCTGCGCAAGGACGTCACCCTGCCCGCGCCCGACGAAATCATGCGCTGGATCGCGGCCGACCATCCCGAACTCTCCGCCGAGCTGGTGCTCACCGCGGATCTCGGCGCCGTGGTCGCTCGCCTCGTAGCCGGTGAACTCGCTAGTCCGCCGACCCTGTCGCAGAACGCCCTCGACGCCTTCGTCCTGCGCAGCGCCACCGCCCGCGCATCGTCCGACGTCATCGCGGCTGTCTGCGAGGGAGCACGAGCGGACCTGCCGAAGGACCGCTCGCTGCGCCTTCTCCAGGTCGGGTTCGGGCCGCTCTCAGCGCAGGCCGCCGCCATCGCCGACGACATCGCCGCCCAGTTCACCGTGTTCGAGACCGATCGGCGCCTCGCCGAGCGCGCCCGCCTCGCCCTGCCCCGCGGCGTCACCGTGATCGAGGACGAAACCGACCTGACTGAGGGCGGCTTCGACGCGATCCTGGCGAGCAACGTCTTGCACCGATCCGAGCGCGGTCTCCTCGGCAAGGTCGCCGATGCCCTCGCCACCGGCGGGTTCCTCTTGGCGGTGGAACCGGGTGCGTCGCTGTTCCGCGACCTCGTCTTCGGCCTGATGCCGGATTGGTTCGAGAGCGTGGACGGCATGCCGCTGGGTCGCCTCGACGACATCACCGGCTGGCAGCGTTCGCTCAGCGATACCGGCCTCGTGCGCATCGCCGTCGACCGGGCCGCCTCGGCCAATGGTGACGATCTTCTCTTCCTCGCCGAGGCGCCGGTGCGGGCCAAGGCCGCCACCGGCCAGACCTTCACCTTCATCATCGGATCGCGGGATTCTTTCGCAGCCGAAACCGCCTCCTCGCTGGCGACGCTCCTCGTCGCCGCCGGCGTCCACGTCTCGATCATCCTCGATTCCGAGCAATCCCTGCTCGAACTCGAACGTGAGACCCCCGACACGGTGGTGTTCCTCGCCGGGGCCTTCGGTTCCGGCGGTGAGGCAGCAGACCGGCTGCGCGAGCGCTGCCTCGGCCTCAAGCGCTGTGTCGAGCATCTCGGGACGCGGCAGACCCGTCTCTGGGTCGTCTGTCCCGGCGCGACGCGCCATGACGGGGCGGGCGCGGTGGAAGCCGGTCTCTGGGCCTTCACCCGCACCCTCGCCAACGAGGTGGCGAATCTCGACATCCGCCGCATCGACCTCACCGAGGCGATGCCGACCAAGATCGCCTCCGAGCGCCTGCGCGACGTGATCCTGTCGGGCACCCCCGAGACGGAGATCGTCCTCGACGTCGATGCCACCCGCGTAATCCGGTTCTCGCCGGGGCAACTCTCGCGCCGCCCTGCCGTCGATGCGGTGCCCGCGCCGGCCGCGCAGCTGGAGCGCAGCGCCACGGGAGGTCTCAACGACATGCGTTGGGGGCCGGCCGAGCGGCGCACTCCCGGACGCGGCGAGGTCGAGATCGCCGTAGAGGCCACCGGCCTCAATTTCCGCGACGTGCTCTGGGCATTGTCGATGCTTCCCGAGGAGATCCTCGAGGACGGCTTCGCCGGACCGCGCCTGGGTCTCGAAGTCGCCGGCCGTGTGGTTTCGGTGGGCAAGGGCGCCGCGGCGTTCAAGGTCGGCGATCGCGTCGTCGCCTTCGCCCAGTCGGGCTTCTCGACTCACATCGTCGTGCCCGAACTCGTCGTGGCGCCGAGCCCTCCCGGCCTCGACCCGCAGGCGGCGGCGACCGTGCCGGTCGCCTTCCTCACGGCCTATTACAGCCTCGTCAGCTGCGCCCGCCTGCGGCGCGGCGAGTGGGTGCTGGTCCATGGCGGCGCCGGCGGCGTCGGTCTTGCCGCCCTGCAGATCGCCAAGCTGAAGGGCGCGCGCGTCATCGCCACCGCCGGCTCGCGCGAGAAGCGGGCGCTCGTGAAGGCGCTGGGGGCCGAGCACGTCCTCGATTCCCGCTCGCTGGCCTTCGTCGACGAGGTCCGCCGCATCACCGGCGATGGCGTCGGCGTGGTGCTGAACAGCCTGTTCGGCGAGGCGATGGAGCGCAGCCTGAACTGCCTGAAGCCGTTCGGCCGCTTCATCGAACTGGGTAAGCGCGACTACGTCGCCAACACCCATATCGGCCTGCGGCCGTTCCGCCGGAACCTGTCGTATTTCGGCGTCGACCTCGATCAGGTGCTCCAGCACCAGGGTGAGGACGGAGCGCGCCTGTTCCGCGAAGTGATGGCCCTGTTCACGGAAGGCGGTCTCAAGCCCCTGCCGTTCCAGCCCTTCACCGCCGACGAGGTCTCGGACGCGTTCCGGCTGATGCAGCAATCCGGGCATGTGGGGAAGATCGTCATCGCCCCGCCGAAGCCGGGCAGCATCGTGGTCGAGCGCAAGTCCGACTTCCGGGTCTCGGCGGAGGGCGTGCACGTCGTCACCGGCGGGCTCGGCGGCTTCGGCATCGAGGCGGCCCGGTGGCTCGCCGACCGGGGAGCCCGTCACCTCGTGCTCGTCGGGCGAAAGGGCGCATCGAGTCCGGAAGCCAAGCAGGTGGTGGCCGATCTCGCGGTCCGCGGCGTCAGCGTCGCCGCGATGGCCTGCGACATCACCAGCCGCCGGGCGGTGGACGACCTTATCGAGGAGGTCGAAAGCGGCGGCCGCAAGCTCGCCGGCGTGATCCACGGGGCGATGGTGCTGCAGGACGGCCTCATCGCCAATCTCGACGCCGCTTCCCTCGACGCGGTGATCCGCCCGAAGGTCGTCGGGGCCGAGCATCTCGACGCCGCGACGCGGGGCCGGTCGCTCGATTATTTCGTCCTGTTCTCGTCGGCAACGACCTTCATCGGCAATCCGGGACAGGGCGCCTATGTCGCCGCCAACGGCTTCATGGAGGGCCTCGCCCGTCGTCGCCGCGCGCTGGGACTGCCCGCCCTCGCGGTCGCCTGGGGCGCCATCGGCGATGTCGGCGTGCTCGCCCGCAACCGCGCGGTGATGGAGACCCTGGCGGGCCGTGTCGGCGTCACGCCGATGGACGCCCGCCGCTCCCTCGATCTCATGGCCGAGGCCCTGGAAGGACAGGGCTCGTCACCCGACGATGCCGTCCTCGCCATCGCGTCGATGCACTGGGGCAAGGCGCGCGAGCGCCTCGCCACCATGCGCTCCCCGAGCTACGGCGACCTCGGCTCGGACCAGCAGGCGGAAGCCGGCACGGTGGCCACCATCGATATCGGCGGCCTGCTCAAGAGCCAGGACCTCGATGCCGTGCGCAAGACCGTCTCCGACGCCATCGTCGAGGACATCGCCCGCATCCTGCGCCTGCCCAAGGACGATATCAGCCGCGTGCGCCATCTCTCCGAGATCGGCCTCGATTCGCTGATGGGCGTGGAACTGGGCGCCAGCCTGCAGGAGCGCTTCGCCCTCGACGCGCCGCCTTCGGGCATCTCCTCGGGATTGACCGTGGTGGAATTGGCGGAGACCCTGATCCAGTCGGTGGCCGCCCCCGTGGACGACGCGTCGGCGGCGGTGATGAGTCTGGCCCAGCGCCATGCCAGCGAGGGCGTCGACGTGCGCACCCTCGAGCCGTTCCACGAGCTCGTCGAGCAGAACAGCCTCCAGATCAAAGAAATCCTGCCGTAAAGGAGGGCTGGCTCGAGCCAGCCCTCGTGATCCGCAACCGGAAGACCCTATCCGTATGTCCAACCCACCCCGTCCCGACGGTGGCCGCGCGGCACTCGCGGGCTTCGTCACCAATCGCCTCGGCCGCAACGCCAGCCGTCAGGCCGCCCCGCGCCCGGAGGCGAAGACGACGGACGCCTCGGTGCAGAAGTTCGAGTCCCTGCCCGGTTACCGGGAATTGCGGCTGCAGCGTTCGGCCGCCGACTTGATCGGCCTCGGCAATCCGTTCTTCCGGGTCCACGAGACCAAGGCCGGCGCCACCACGCGCATCGCCGGCAAGGGCTTCATCAATTTCTCGTCCTACGATTACCTCGGGCTCAACGGGCACCCGGATGTGAGCGAGGCGGCGCGCCGCGCCATCGACGAGTACGGCACGTCGGCCTCGGCGAGCCGGATCGTCGCGGGCGAGCGGCCCGGACATCTCAGCCTCGAACAGGCGCTGGCCGAGCATTACGAGACGGAAGCCTGCGTGGTGATGGTGAGCGGGCACGCCACCAACGTCACGACCATCGGCGCCCTGCTCGAACCCGGCGACGTGATCTTCCACGACGCCTTGAGCCACAACAGCATCGTCACCGGGGCGCAACTCTCGGGCGCCCAGCGCCGCTCCTTCGCCCATAACGATCTCGACGCCCTGGAGACCCTGCTCGGTGCCACCCGGCACGAGCACCGCCGCGCGCTGATCGTGGTGGAGGGTCTCTACAGCATGGACGGCGATGCGCCGGATCTCGCCGGCCTCATTGCCCTGAAGCAGCGCTACGACGCCTGGTTGATGGTGGACGACGCCCATGGCCTCGGCGTCCTCGGCCGGAGCGGGATCGGCCTCGCCGAGCATTGCGACGTCGATCCGCGCCTCGTCGACATCTGGATGGGCACCCTGTCGAAGACGCTGTCCTCCTGCGGCGGCTACATCGCCGGGCCGGCCGCGCTGATCGAGTATCTCAAATGCACCGCCGGCGGCTTCATCTATAGCGTCGGCCTGTCCCCGCCGCTGGCCGCCGCCGCCGAAGCCTCACTCGCCCTGATGCATGCGGAGCCGCACCGGGTCGAGCGCCTGCGCCAGAACGGCCACCTGTTCCTGTCCTGCGCCAGGAAGCACGGGCTCGATACCGGCACGAGCCTCGGCCTCGCCGTCATTCCCGTCATCGTCGGGGATTCGCTGAAATCGGTGACCCTGTCGGACCGCCTGTACAAGCGCGGCATCAACGTGCAGCCGATCATCCACCCGGCGGTGCCCGAGCGCTCGTCGCGCCTGCGCTTCTTCATCACCTCCGAGCATACGCCCGAGCAGATCCGCGAGACCGTGGCGGCCGTGGCCGAGGAACTCGCCGAGATCGAGAAGGGCGGCTCGCTGATCGAGCAGCTCATGGCCAAGCGCGGCAAGCCCTGAGAGCATCCTGGCCGGCTTGGCCGGGCAGGCGGCGCGGCATCACCCGCGACGAGTGTGATCCTGAGGCCGGCACCATCGGCCGGATGGCGCGACGCGGAAGCCCCCGTATCGCGAGGGCAGCGCGTAACGATCGAGCGATCCGCCGTCCTGCCCCTACGGGGCTCACCCTTCAGAAAGCGCCGCCCACGCGGACGCCGGTGGTGATCGGCTGGGACGCCGCGGCGAAGACCGAGAGGACCTTCTTGACCTCGGTGAACGGCGCGTTCGACACGTAGATCATGTCGCGGTTGCGCATGCGGAAGGCCTGGGTGAGGAACAGGCTGTTGGGGTCGCGCATGTCGAAGCGATAGACCACCGGCACGAGCGGCGTGCCGAGGAGCGGGCTTCCGGGCTTCAGGCGGCGCACCACCGGAGCGGGCTCGAAGCGGAACAGGAAGGTGCCGGTGGGGTCGGCATCGGCGTCGCTCTGGCCGCGCGCCTTGGCCAGCGCCTGCGCCAGGGTGATGCCCTCGGCCTGGAACGGAATCTCGTTGGAGGTGCCCAGTGCTCCGATGGCCAGGAAGGTCTGGGGATCGCGCACCAGGGTGAGGTTGTCGTTGGGGCGCAGGTAGATGTTCTCTTTGGGGTTCGACACCACGGTGGTCAGCGGCACCGTTGCCGTCCTGCCGTTGCGCGACAGGCGCACGAAGGTCTCGCTGACCGGGGCTTTCACGCCGCCGGCCGTGGCGATGACATCGAGGATACGATCGCCCTGGGTGCCGAGCGGGACGCGGGCGCCGCCCACCGCCTCACCCCCGACGGTGACGGATTGCGAGACCGGCCGGCTCACGGTGACGATGACCTGCGGCTGGATCGCCTTGCCGGCGAGCTCGGTCTCGATCAGCGCCTGGACGTCCTGGGCACGGCGCCCCGCGACTTTGATCCGGCCGGCATAGGGCACCGAGATGGCCCCGTCCCGCGAGACGATCTGCTCGGGCAGCTGCGCCGCCTTCGAGCCCGCGGACATCGAGTTGACCGTGAGCGGACCGGAATAGAGGCCCCCCGAGCCAGCTTCGAACACCGAAACGGCGACCGCGTCACCGATCCCGATCACCGGTTCCGAGGGCATGCGTCCGTCACCGAACGAGGACAGCAGGCTGTCGAGGGGGCGTCCGCGCAAGGCCTCCACCACGGCGGAGTTCACCTCGATGAACTCATAGCGGGCGAAGGTCCCCTCGCTCGTCGCCTGATCGCTTCCTTCCACCACGGCGGAGGTCGACGGACCGGCGGCGGGCAGGAAGGCGTTGCAGCCCGACACCGTGACGGCGATGGCGATGGCCAGCGTGGCTTTGGGTAACATCGAACTCTCCTCAGACCCGCCCCCACGACGAGTGTCTTGTCGGATCACGTGTCGGTCGGCGGATACGAACCGTCCGTCAGCGCCGGTCTCGGTCGCCAGCCGTGCCGGCCGGTGCGAGGCCGGTCGTCACGAACGGTCCACTCTTGATAGCGCCAAATCTCTTCGATCGTTTAACGATCGTTCCACTATCCCATTGTCGGAACGATGCGCGGGTCCGCCTCGGTCACGTTCGTGTCAGCACGATGGTGAGGCGATAGCCGATCCCGGTCGCTCTGCCGATCACCCCTTGATGAGTGACCGGAGGAAACGGCCGAGCTCGGGGGCGGTGGAATCGACCCGCTGTGGACCGTCACGGAAGGTTCCGAACCCGAAAACGGCATAGTCCGTGGTCGTGTCGCCGAAGCCCGGCCGGCAGGTGGGCAGGGACGGGGCGTGATCGCCATAGACGCATAGGATCGCATCGCGCCCCTCGAGGCCGGCGATCAGGGTCTCCATGGCCCGGGCGGTATGGGCGACGTGGTGGAGATACTGCGCCAGCGGATCGTCGATGCCGTCGAGCCGGCCGGGCTTCCACGGCCCATGGTTCTCCATGGTCACGGCGAAGACGAAGACGGGTGTCGTCGCTGCCTCGACCTCCGCGAGGATGCGCGCCGCCAGGGCCTCGTCGCCGATATACGGCCCAATGCGCGGGGCACCGGCAAAATCCTCCTCCATCACGAGGCGCGCGAAGCCGAACCGCCGCATCACCTCGGCACGATGGAAGAAATCGCGGTGGAAGGGATGCACGAAGACGGTCGCGTATCCCGCCCGCAACGCCCGCCGGGCGATGCTCGCCGGCTCGTCGCCGCCGTTGCTGAGATAGGGATCGTAGCGTCCGAATCCGAGGCTGTCGGGCTCTCTTCCGGTGAGCACCGCATGTTCCGTCCGCATCGTATAGGCGCCGTGGGCCGGGACCGTCAGCCGGCCGTGGCGCGAGGCGCGGGTCCGGATCGTCTCCATGAGCGGCAGGGCCGGCCCGCCGAGCCGCGTCGGGTCGACGAAGGATTCGAGCTGGACGACGACGACCACCGGCGCCGGGCCGGACTGGCAGAGCGAGATGTCGTCGCCTGCCTCCGGCGGCGGTGGTTCGCGTCTCCAGCGCAGGGCATAGGCGATGATCGTGGCCGGCAGCCCATAGCGCGCGCAATCCGCATCGAGATCGGGCCGGGGAAACCGGGCCGCGAGCCACTGCGCCGGACGTCCGGTGCCAAGCGAAGAGGCCAGCCCGACCAGGAGGCATGGCAATCCGATGAGGGCGACGAGGGCGACGCTCGGCTCTTCTGGCAGCGCCGTGGACTCGATCCAGTACCACAGGGCGACGAAGGCGAGGCTCGCCCCGAGGGGGATGGCCATGTGCGGGTCTGTGAGCGGCCGCGTATAGTAGAGGTCTGGATGGCGCGGCACCTGCCGCAGCAGGGCGAAATCGCTGAAGACCAGCGGCTCGCCGATCACTGCCTGTTTCAACCGGCTGACGACGACGAGGATCGCGACGGTGAGAAGGCAGGAGAAGGCCGCGAGCCAGGGACGCCACGAGAAGCAGAACCAGAAAGCCGTGAGCAGCGCGTAGCCGGCAAGGCGCAGGGCCAATTCGGCGGGACGACGGCCGATGGGCCGGCGACCCGCACCGTCCCACGCCTCGATGGCGAGGGAGCCGATCAGTGCCATGGCGAGAGCGGCGGGGATCGTCATGCCTTGTCGCCACCTTTGCCGATCCCCCGCCGCGCCCGGATCAGGCGGACGATGGGGTTCAGCACGGCGTAGCGCAGGCGCATGACGATCTGTGCCCGGCGGCTGAGGGCGAGCTTCGATGGCGCCGCCGCTTCGCGGCTCTCGCTCAGCCGGTTGAGGAGCTGTTCGGGCGTGCACGGCTTCATCGCCACGGGGTCGAGATAGAGCGGGTAGACGAGGAGCGCGCCTGCCACGAGTTCGTCGAGGGCGAGCCGCCGCCCCTTGTCGGCGCCCGGCGCGATGTCCTCGGTCAGCCCCCAGCCGGCGTAGAAGGGGCGGCCATGGACCGCCACGCTCAAGCCCCGGATCAGGGCCTCGAACCCCGCCAGCGAGGTCATCGTCTCCACATGGTGCGCCCGGTCGAGGAGATCGACGATGGAGAGGCCGGCCACGATCCGGTCGGCCAGGGCCAGAACTTCGGCCTCCGGGATCGCGCCCGGCCGGAACCCGGCCTCCACGTCGGGATGCGGCTTGTAGAGGAGGAAGTCCGTCGGATTGCGGGCGCGGGCCGCGCGCAGGAGTTCGAGATTCGAGCGGACATGCGGCGAGCCGTGCCGTACCGAGGCATCGTCCTCGACCTGGCCCGGCACCAGCACGATGCGCCGGTCCTCGGGCCAACCCGATGCGTCTCCGGACAGGCCGACATTGTATTTCGTTAGGCGCCGTTCCACTACGAGTCGGCGCAGGGCCGATGCCCGGGCCACGAGTTCGGGCGGAAAATCCTCGGTCTTGAGGATGCGCGAGAGGCGGCTTTCGGTGCGGGGATCGTAATAGATGCCGCTGTCGTCCACCACGATGGAGGCGCCCGGCTGCAGGCTCGCCCCGAGGCCGACCGAGCGTAGGAACCCATCCTCGATCCGCGCGAGGGGAATGCCCTGTTCCGCGCAGAGCGCCGGCAGTCGTTCAGGCATCCGCGTCGCCCAGGCGAGGATGCGGGCATTTCCGGCCCTGGCCTTCGCCACGGCATCCTCGGCGTTCATGGCATGGACGGGCTTGCCGGACGGGCCGCCGACGAAGACATCGAGGGCCGGCCGCTTCCAGCGCGAGATGCCGACGAGGACGGTGGGGCGGGAATTGTCCCGGAACCGGCCTTCCAGCCATGCCACCTTGTCGCGGCATTCCCCGAGCGAAATCGGTCTCCGCGTCCATGGGTCGAATGCGTGGATCCCGGCCTCTCCCCCGAACGGCGCGCCGTCGAGCGTCAGACGCAGGGTCGAAAGTCCCTTCGCCGGCGAATCGTAGGGGCTGAGCAGGGGGCCCGGTTCGACGGTGAGAATCGCGCGACCGGCAAGCCGCAGGATCGACGCCGTGAGGCCGCCCCGGCCCCAGACCACGCCGATCGTCCCCGGCGTCCAGACCCGGCCGAAACGGAGGCCTGTCACGGATTCGATCTCAGCCCGCAGGGCCCGGACGGGCCGGCTCGCGGTGAGTAGCGATCCTGTCGCTATCGATGCGGCCGAGGCAGGTGGCGTCGAAAGATGGGGCAACGGCAATCGCTGATCCGGCTCGGGAGGGGCACCCATACGACGATCCGCGCCCACAGGCGATCCGATCTCGCCTCGCGACGGGCCATCGGTGTCGGGGTTCGACGGGGTCGACAAGGCGCCTTGTTGCCGACACATCACGCCCCCAGGAATTCCATCGACGAGGCCGTGCTACGCAGTTGCCGCGTTGCACCATTCATGCGATGAGGGTGACGTACGTGCCCATTCGACACGCCCGCCTAGGGCGCAGGAGCAAGCACTTCCGCATGTTGCCGACACGCGTAGACATCACGCGCGAGAGGCCGGCGACCTTCCTGTTTCTGCAGGGGATCGCCTCGCCGTTCTTCGCCGATCTGGGTCAGGCGCTGCTCAAGCGCGGCCATCAGGTGCGACGTATCAATTTCTCCTCGGGCGACTGGTTGTTCTGGCGCCTCGGCTCTGACAATTATCGTGGCCCCCGCGAGGGCTGGGACGCCTACATCGCCGACTACATCGTCCAGCACGGCGTGACGGATATTGTCCTGTTCGGCGATTGCCGTCCTTATCATGTCGCCGCGCGCGAAGCAGCCGAGCCCTTCGGCATCCGCATCCATGTGTTCGAAGAAGGTTACCTGCGGCCGAACTGGATCACGTGTGAGCTCGGCGGCGTCAACGGCCATTCCTCGCTGCCCCGCTGTGCGGACGAGATCCGCGCCATCGCCCGCCGCCTGCCGCGGCCCGGTCGCGCGATGCCGGCGAGCGGCGACATGGCCCGCCGCAGCCTTTGGGACGTGGCCTACAACATCGCCAATATCGGGTTTCCCTACTTCTTCCCGCATTTCCGTAGCCATCGGCCGATTCATGTGGCGGCCGAATATGTAGGTTGGATCAAGAAGTTCGCCGGCCGGAGCCGCACGCGGCGCCAGGCACGGGAGCTCAACGAGATCTATGCGGCGCGCAAGGAGGAGTACTTCCTGCTGCCGCTGCAACTCGACAGCGACTATCAGATCCGTGTCCACTCGCCCTTCCTCGGGGTGGAAGGGTTCATGGATCGCGTCATCGCATCCTTTGCCGCCCATGCGTCCGAGAGCTCGAGACTGCTGATCAAGCTCCACCCGCTCGACAGTGGACTGGTGAACTGGCGCAAGCACGCCCGTAACTCCGCCCGGCGCCACGGTGTGGACGAGCGGCTCGATTTCATCGATGGCGGCGACCTGCCCAAGCTCATCGCCGGCAGCCGGGGCGTGGTGCTCGTGAACAGCACAGTCGGGATGCTGTCCCTCGAACTCGGACGTCCGACCGTCGCCGCGGGCGAGGCGATCTACAACCTGCCCGGCCTGACCCATCAGGGCGGCCTCGACACGTTCTGGACGAAGCCCGAAGCACCGGACATGGCGCTGATGGGGGATTTCCGCCGTGTCGTCCTTCACCGGACCCAGGTGAATGGCGGCTTCTTCTCCCGCCCGTCCATCGACCGGGCTGTGGCCGGCAGCGTCCTGCGGCTGGAATCCAGGCTTCCGGCCCCGGCCCTGGCGGCGGCACAGGCGATCCGCGAACGCTCGACGAGAACCCCGGAACTCGCTCCCGTCTACTGAGCGATCGCCGCGCCTCAGTTCATTCCGGGCAGGCCGCTGCGTCCCGTTCTCGGTACGGCATGATCTCCTCCCAGAGCGGGTTCCCGTTTGCCGGAATGATGCTCTAGAACAGGCCCATGCCCGTCATCCTCATCACCGGTGCCTCGAGCGGTATCGGCGCGGCCCTTGCCCGGCATTACGCCGCGCCCGGCACACACCTCGTTCTCAATGCGCGCGGCATCGACAGGCTGAATGCCGTCGCCGCCGCGTGCCGCGATCTCGGCGCAACCGTGTCGACCCGTTCCCTCGACGTGCGCGACAGGCCGGCCGTGGCCGAATGGCTGCGCGAAACCCACGCGGCCGCGCCCCTCGATCTCGTCATCGTCAATGCCGGCATCAATGGCGGCCATCCCGGCGGAGAGATCGAGACCGAGGCGATGGCGTTCGAGACCGTGGACGTGAATCTCAACGGTGCCCTGAACGTCGCCCTGCCTTGCGTCACCCTGATGCTGGCGCGTGGCAGCGGCCAGATCGCCCTGGTCTCGTCGCTCGCCGCCTTCGCGCCCCTGCCCGACGCGCCGGCCTATAGCGGCACCAAGGCGGCACTGCTCGCGCATGGCCTGGCCTTGCGCGCCAAGCTCGCCCCCCGAGGCGTCAAGATGAACGTGGTGACGCCCGGCTATGTGAAGACCACCATGGGCGGGGATTACGAGGGCTGGCGCCCGATGGAGATGAGCGCCGAGGAGGCGGCCGCCCGCATCGCGCGCGGCCTCGCGCGCGATCTCGACATCATCGCCTTTCCCGAGCCCCTCGCCTCCCTGGCGCGCGGATCGGCCCTGCTGCCGGAGGGCCTGCGCCGCCGCTCCATGCGCGGCTTCCGGTTCAAGGTCGGACGCAACAAACGATGACCCGCCCGCGCATCGCCCTGTTCGCGCTGGAGGCCCTGCCGAATGCCCGTGCCGTACGCCGGTTCGTGCGGGATCACGCCGAGGATATCGCTTTTGTCGGCCTGTCGAATGCCGAGCGTCCGAGTTCCGGCGGCTTAAGTGGTCAGGTCCGGCGACACCTCGCCCGCTCCGGCCCGGCCTTCCTGCCCTATCTCGCGGTGAATTTCGGCCTTCCCGATCTGCTGGCTCCGGCATCGGGGCTGCTGAGGCGCTTGACCGGGGCCGGAGACGCGACCACGGCGACACCGCTCAAGGCGTTGTGCCGAACGCTCGGTATTCCGACCCTGCGGATAGACGACGTCAACGGACCGGACGCGGCCCGGGCCTTCGAGGCCCATGCTCCGGATCTCATCGTCGCGTTTCATTTCGACCAGATCTTTTCCGCCGCGACACTGGCATTGGCGCCGCTCGGGGGACTCAACCTCCATCCCGGCCTGCTGCCGCGCCATCGTGGGCCGGTGCCGACGATCCACGCGCTGGCGGAAGAGAATCCCGCCTTCGGAGTCACGATCCATCGCCTGACGCCCGCCATCGACGCGGGGGCGATCCTCGCGCAGGAAGCATCGGACCTGCCGTCCGGCACCACCGCCACCCGTGCCGCGATCCTGCTGCACGAGCGGGGGCGCATCCTCCTCGACCGGGTGCTGGACGAGATCGCATCCGACACGCTGAAGGAGGGGATCACGCCGGAGCCCCTGCCCTATTGCCACTTCCCGGACCGCGCCCTGCTGGCGCGCCTGGCCAGCCAAGGGCGAAAGCTCATCGACAGCGCCGACTTGCGGGCCGCGCTGGGCGTGAATGCGAAGGCCTGAGCACGTGTCGCAAACAGATCGCGCGGGCGGCTTTGCGGGACAGGTCGGCCGATAGGCTGCGCGACCCACCGAATGGCTGGAGAAGCGGTCTCGAACGGCCGCCATCGCCATTGCGCTACACCCGGGCCGGCACGGCGGCATCATGGCCTTGTTTCCAAACGAACATGGCCCGATCCGGAGGATCGAGCCATGTCGTTGACCGTCGAATTGGCATGCCGGGCAGCGCAATGCGCTCCGGCAGGCGGTGACTTCAGAGGCCGCCGAACTTGTAGTTGAAGCCGGCCTTGATGAGGTTGCCCTCGGTGTTAAACCGCGAGGTGTAGGAACCGGTTGCGGCGGTGAGGCCAGTGGCGTTCACGAGCACGCTGCGGCTGCCGAGGTCGTAATGCAGGTACTCGGCCTTCAGCGTGATGGCGCTGGCGCCGATGAAGCTGCCGATGAAGTTGAAACGGTTGAGGAAGCTGTCGGTGGGAATCGCCCACTCGATGCCGCCGCCATAGGCGTAGCCGGTCTCCATGTCGTTGTAGCGGCCGGCATAGGCCAGGGTGCCGGCACCATTGAAGAAGTTGGCGCCGTAATTGACGTTGCCGTAGGCGAAGCCGCCGGTGCCGTAGACGAGGACCGTGTCGAAGGCGTAGCCGATGCGCCCCTGGACGGTGCCGAGATAGTCGAGGCGCTGGCGCAGGTTGCTCGGATCGGGAATGCCGGCATTGGCGGCGAGGGCCGGGCCGAAATAAGCGTAGCTCTTGCTGATGTCGGTCCACGTCACGTCGGCGTTGACGCCGATCACGAAGCCCGAGCCGGGGGTGAGCTGGTAGTTGTAGCCGATGCCACCGCCGACATTGCCGATACCGTCCTGCTCGGATCGGAAGGTGCCGGGACGACGGTTCTGGGCGACGTTCAGCTGGGTGTTGGTGAACCCGCTGCCGGGGCCGTTGTTGCCGGTGGTGCGGATCGTCTGATTGTCGCTCCAGGCGTAGGAGCTATGGGTGCCGAGGTAGAAGCCGGTCCAAGTGAAGACCGGGACGGGCGAGAAGACCGGCGGGGGGGCGGCGCGGCGCGGAAGGTCCGCGGCCGAAGCGGCGCCGGCCAGAAGAACGGAGGCGGTGCCGGCGAGAAGAAGCTTCGCGATCATGATGAGGATGTCCGTGGGGGCTGACCTTGAGGTCAAATTAGCCCCTCCCCCACGGCTCGCCTATGACCCGCGAGCCACACCCTAACGTAGAAACGAGCGTCGTCTGCCGATCTCCATCGATACGGCGGCTGCGCCGCTTAGAAATTCCGTTCTGCGGGGCGAGAATGTGAAGGCATCGAGATCGGTAACGTTTCGATCATCTTTGCTTCAACGCTGAGCCTCCTGCCGAAATCGTGCCGGTCTATGCGAAGGCCGGGCGAAGTTCTGGAGGGCGGCCTGGCAAGAACGATGCCGCTACCCACTCGATCCGGTGCGGCATCGTTGCCTCGGCCTCTCGCCCCGCCATGGGCCGGCCATACGAAAACGGCCCGGTCTTGGACCGGGCCGCGTCGTCAGCGCGAGAACTTCTTGTACTTGATCTTCTTCGGCATGAGGGAATCGGCGCCGAGGCGGCGCTTCTTGTCCTCCTCGTAATCCGAGAAGTTGCCCTCGAACCATTCCACATGGCTCTCGCCCTCGAAGGCGAGGATGTGGGTCGCGATGCGGTTCAGGAACCAGCGATCGTGGCTGATGATCACGGCGCAGCCGGCATAATCCTCCAGCGCCTCTTCGAGCGCCCGCAGGGTCTCCATGTCGAGATCGTTGGTGGGCTCGTCGAGGAGCAGCACGTTGGCGCCGCCCTTCAGCGTGCGGGCCAAGTGCACGCGGTTACGCTCACCGCCCGACAGCGTGCCGACCTTCTTCTGCTGGTCGGAACCCTTGAAGGCGAAAGCCGCGCAATAGGCGCGGGAATTGATCTCGCGCTTGTTGAAATAGATGATGTCGTTGCCGCCCGAGACCTCCTGCCAGACCGTTGCGCCGGGATCGAGGGCGTCGCGCGACTGGTCGACATAGCCGAGATGCACGGTCTCGCCGACGGAGATGGTGCCGCCGTCGGGCTTCTCCTGGCCGGTGATCATCTTGAACAACGTGGTCTTGCCGGCGCCGTTCGGCCCGATGACGCCGACGATGCCGCCGGGCGGCAGCTTGAACGACAGGTCCTCGATCAGCAGCCGGTCGCCGAACGCCTTGTTGAGGTGGTCGAACTCGATGACGTTGTTGCCGAGCCGCTCGTCGATGGGGATGACGATCTGGGCCGAAGCGTCGATCTTGTCGTTCTGCTTGGCCACCAGCTCGTCGTAGCGGGTGATGCGGGCCTTTGACTTCGACTGGCGCGCCTTGGGCGAGGCCGAGATCCATTCCTGCTCGCGGTTGATGGCGCGCTGGCGGGCCATGTCCTCGCGGCCTTCCTGGGCGAGGCGCTTCTGCTTCTGGATCAGCCAGGCCGAGTAGTTGCCCTCGTAGGGGTAGCCGCGGGTGCGGTCGAGCTCGAGGATCCAGCCGGTGACGTTGTCGAGGAAGTAGCGATCGTGGGTCACGATCAGGATCGCGCCGGGATATTGCTTCAGGTGGCCTTCGAGCCAGTTCACCGTCTCGGCGTCGAGATGGTTGGTGGGCTCGTCGAGAAGCAGCAGTTCCGGCTCCCAGAGCAGCAGCTTGCAGAGCGCCACGCGGCGGCGCTCGCCGCCCGACAGGGTGGCGACGGGCTGCTCGTCGCTGGGGCAGCCCAGCGCCTCCATGGCCTGATTGACCTTCGAGTCGAGTTCCCACAGGTCCTTGGCTTCGATCTGATCCTGGAGGGCGGTCATCTCGTCCGCCGTCTCCTCGGAATAGTTCATGGCGAGTTCGTTGTAGCGGTCGAGCAGCGCCTGCTTCTCGGCGACGCCCTCCATCACGTTCTCGCGCACCGACTTGTTCGGATCGAGCTGCGGCTCCTGCGGGAGGTAGCCGACGCGGGCGCCCTGGGCGACGAAGCCCTCGCCGGTCCACTCGGTGTCGATGCCGGCCATGATCTTGAGCAGGGTCGACTTGCCCGAGCCGTTGATGCCGAGCACGCCGATCTTGGCGTCCGGATAGAACGACAGGTTGACGTTGTCTAAGATCTTCTTGCCGCCGGTATAGGTCTTGGTGAGACCCTTCATGTGGTAGATGAATTCGCGCGCCATGAGCGTCCGGTATCCTTGACTGTTGCGAGGCGGCTTGGCGCGGGGGCGCTGGATCGGCCGCCGGAAATGGCGTGGGTGGGCCTTGCCGCGGAGGTCGCGCGCCATGAAAAGCGGCGCGCGTTGCTCCGGCCTGCCCGGGCCGTCCCGCGTGCGGCGGCGTCGAACGGCGGCGAGCCGTCCTCGAAACCGCACCGCGTCGGACGATGGCTGGAAGTATCAGGGCGGCGGGTCAGCGGCAAGAACGGGTATGCTGCGGGAGCGGGCGACGGCCGCTCTTTCCGAGCCCGCCCCGTCGTCGGATCACGCGAACGGGTTCTCGACCGTCCGGGAGTTCGATGCGGCGCGCGGCGCCTCGTCCGGCAGGTCGCTGGCTTCGAGCGCGGCCACGATCGCGTCGGCGACCGCCTTGAGCTTGCGTGCGCGATCCAGTCCCATCCTGTCGCGCGGCAGGTCGAGGCTGCCGTGAACGGCGATCGACCCCGACCCGTTCTCCACGGAGAGCCCCCCGATGGTCTCCACGGTGGCGTCGTCCGCGAAGGGCGTGAAGGTCGGGGGAGTCGCGTCCGTCTCGGCCGTCGTCTTCATGTCCGTCTTCCCCGCATCGTCAGAAGATCGACCTCAGCACCTCGCGGAGGAGGCGCCGCGCGATGCGGTGAAGCGCTGCGAGCGCCCATTCGCCGAATCCCGGTTCCTCGCGCATGCGCCCTTTCGGACGCTCGCCGGCCGTGTCGCCCCTGGAATAGGTGCGCGGCTCGGGCAGGTCCATCGCCGTCGCGACGAGGCCGGGAAAGACGTCGATGCCCGACAGGGTGGTCAGTTCGCCGAGGGGGACCGACCGCCATTCGGCATCGGCACGGTTCGCCACGAGATAGGCCGCCGCCTCCCTCCGCCCGGGATCGTAGACCGCCTTGAACAGGGAGGTGGGCACGAGGACGCGGCCGTCGAGGGAATCGATGGTGCTGCCCGCATAGATCGTCCCGGTGACCACGAAGAGGCGCCCCCGCGCGACCGCGAGGCGGCGGACACTCTCCTCGATCGCCGCCCACAGGCCCCGGTTCAGGGTACGATCCTGGGGCACGACGTTGGCGAGACTGAACGATTCGGCCTGGGCCGCCGCGCTCGGCATGTCTCCGGCCGGCGCCATGTGACCTCGGTCGAACCCGCTCCGGACGTAGTCGTCGAGCCGGGCGCGGACGGAATTCGGCAGGCGGTCCTCCTCGTGGAAGGAATCCGTCCGGTCGACGGTCCGCGCTTTGGCGACGCTCGCCCGCGTCAGGAGTTCGGAAGCGTAGACGGGGGTGCGCGACACGCCCGAATGCAGCACCGCGAAGGCTTCGTAGCAAAGGCTCGTCGTCTCGCGGGCGAGCTTACGGTTGACGAGAACCGGCTCCTGTCCGTTCGCGAAGATCGAGGCGCAGGCAAACCCCGCCTCGCCCTCGCTCGCCGGCCACGCCAGCCCGACGAGGAGGAGGCATGCCGCAGCCGAGCGCCGCCCGTTCCGCCGAACCGGAATGCTCAATGGCAGATCCGCACCTTGCGCGTGCCCGAGGGCGTCGGCCGCCAGCGATAGGCGCAGGGCCGGCCGAGTGTGCCGCCGAACGGCTCGACCCGGCGGTCGGGTTGCTGCGACGAGCCGGGATTCCGGCAGCCGTCGAGCCTGTCGCAGGGCAGCCTCAATTCGAGGACGGCCGCCGGGATCGAGAGCGGCGAGGCCACTAAGGGTTCAGGACAAAGCGTCACACAGGCCAGGAGCCCCATCGACAGTAGTGCGGACAGGCGGCGAAAGCAGTTCATCTCGGCTCGCAGCGAAGTCGTCGATGGCGGAAAAGCCATTCTTCGACATTGATCGATCGGCCGCAAATCCTTAACTCCCGTGGCCGTTCGAACGCTCAAAAGCTTGGGAAGCGGTCAGCGGCTCTGCAACGTCGGCGTGGTATTGACCGATAGTGGCGTTATAGTGCGCGACGACCTCGCGGCGCGGAACGTTGTCATCACCAGGATCGTCGGCCCCTGCCCGAAGCCGATAGCGGCAGGTGGGGCGCCCTGTCGATCCGATATCAGATTCAAAGAAGTGAGTGAGCCATTGTCACGGATAGAAACCTCGATCCTCGACGGGCTTGACGAGACGTCTGCTCTTCGTGCGCTTCCCGAGAGCCAGCTTCAGGCGGTGGCGGACGCTGTGCGTCAGGAGATGATCGACGCGGTGTCGGTGACGGGCGGTCACCTCGGGTCGGGTCT
>NZ_LMME01000016.1:0-36266 GCF_001422125.1 Methylobacterium sp. Leaf85
CGCTACGAGCGACGCAGCGACATCTACGAGGCCTTCACGAGCCTCGCGGCCAGCCTCATCACCCTCAACCAGATCAAACGGTTCTGTTAGGCGCTCTTATAGGCTGTCGTGGCTGACGCCGCGGTGCCAGCGACAGTTCCGCCGCGCCGGCCCGTTGACACCCATGCAGGATCAACCGCGCCCCGCACCAATTTTGAATGGCCTTCCGCACGGAGCGACGGTCGGCCCCTCCGGTTTCGCAACCGTTCTGACAGTTCCCGTAACTCCTCATCCCGATCGACCACCGGAGCCGAGACCCGGACGGCAAGATCCCCAAGGGACGCTGCAGGCTCAGCGGAATATGAACCCACCCGAAGAGCTACGGACATTAGTCCTGGCGCTGGACAGGCCGTTGGCCGCTCGGGAACGAGGTGACTACTTAGGGGGCCGCGTTATTCGCGATCCCAAGCGAAGTGTCCGGCGCCTCCCGCATGAACCCGCATTTCCGCGGGAGGTCATGCGCGCGCAGGAGCGCCGGGATCGCCATGCCCCCGAAAGCCATGCGCCCGAAAACGGGACCGCGCGGGAGCGATGGTATATCCTCGCGCGAAAGCGGTGACTGGCCGCGAGCCCGAGGATGAGGAAACAGCCATGACCGAGATCGACACCGCCACCCGGACGGAATTGGAAGCCGCGGTGTTCCGCCGCCTCGTGGCGCATCTGCAGACGCGCAGCGACGTCCAGAACATCGACCTCATGAACATGGCCGGCTTCTGCCGGAACTGTCTGTCGAACTGGATGAAGGACGCCGCCGACGAGCGCGGCCTCGGCCTCACCAAGGACGAGACCCGCGAGCGCGTCTACGGAATGCCCTATGAGGAATGGAAGCGGCTGAACCAGGCCGAGGCCACGTCCGAGCAGCAGGCGGCCTTCTCGAAGGCCCAAGCCGAGCCGCACTAAGCTTCCGGTAAGCGTGATCGCTTAACCAGCCTCCTCCGGCGCATCCCACCCGATGCGCGTCAGATCAGGAATTGAGACGCTCATGGCCGCTTCCGCCGCACCCGCCGTCGATGCCTCCTCGGTTGCCGCCGACCAGCTCAAGAGCTTCATCGAGCGCATCGAACGCCTGGAGGAGGAGAAGGCCGGCCTCGCCGGCGACATCAAGGACGTCTATGCCGAGGCCAAGGGCACCGGCTTCGACGTGAAGGCCCTGCGCAAGATCATCTCCCTGCGCAAGAAGGACCATGCCGAGCGCCAGGAGGAAGAGGCGATCCTAGAGCTCTACATGCAGGCCCTCGGCATGGTGTAGGCCGACATCGCGGCGTGCCGGCCCATCCTTTCGCGCATCGGGCAGGGCGATAGCGACGATGCCTCAGCTCCTCGACACGCCCTCGCTTGCCGGCACGGCACACATCCTCCTCGTGGAGGATGACGACGGCATGCGGATGCTCGTCACCCGCCTGCTGCGGGAAAACGGCTACCGCGTCACCGGTTGCCGCAACGGCGGGGAGATGTGGCGGCTCCTGCCGGAGGGCGGCATCGATCTCGTCCTCCTCGACGTGATGCTGCCCGGCGCCTCCGGCATCGATCTCCTGCGGAGCCTGCGCGCGAAGAGCACGGTTCCGGTCATCATGGTCAGCGCCCGCAACGAGGAGGCGGATCGCGTGCTCGGCCTCGAATTCGGGGCGGACGATTATGTGGCCAAGCCGTTCGGACGGCCGGAACTGCTCGCCCGGATCCGCGCGGTTCTCCGGCGCTCCGCCATCGCCGCGACCGCGCCGGATGCGTCCCGCAGCGAGAGCGTAGCCTTCGACGGCTGGCGTCTCGACCTGCGCAGCCGCTCGCTCCGCGACCCCGAGGGCGCGGGCGTCGACCTGTCCGGGGCGGAATACGACCTGCTCCTGGTGTTCCTCGACCATCCGAACCGCGTCCTCGGCCGCGAGCGGATCCTGGAACTGTCCCGCGCCCGCCTCGGCTCACCCTCGGACCGCAGCGTCGACACCCTGGTGAGCCGACTTCGGCGAAAGCTGGAGCCGCCGGACGGCCACACCGCGATCATCAAGACGGTCCGTGGCTCAGGATACATCTTCAGCGCGACGGTCGAACGGAGGTGAGGCGGCTGCTCGCCCTCGCACGAAGCCTCGAAGCGCGCACCATGGCCGTACTGCTCGTGGCCATCGTGGTCGTCCATGCCGGGGCATTGCTGCTCTATCGCCAATCGGCGGTCGCGGCCGCCGACGAGGCCTTCGCGCAGCAGCTCGCCACTCAGCTGGCTCTGGCGCGGGAAGGCCTGATCCGGCGGCCGGTGATGGAGCGCGACACGGAGGCGAGGGCACTGTCCTCGCCACATTTCGAGATCGGGTGGTCGAAGGCCCCTCCGATCCGCCCGCGGGAGCGTGACGATCCCATCCTCTGGTCGCTCAGGTCCCGCATCCTCGCCCTCCAGCCGAGCCTCGGCCCCGGGCTCGTCCTCGCCATGGGGGAAGGGGAGGATGCGCTGCACGCGCAGGATCTGAGCGGGGCGCTCTCGCTGCCCGATGGCGGCACGCTGACCTTCCGTTCCGCCCATGCTCCGAACCTCGCCCGCCTGGGGGCCTGGGCTTTCGTCTCGACGGCGGTGGCGATCCTCGTCGGCTTCGCCGCCGTGCTGCTGGTGCATCGGATCGCCAAGCCCTTGCGCAGCCTCACCCGCGCCACGGAAGCGATCGGCAACGGCCCCGTGGTCGCCGTGCCCGAGGCCGGCCCGGACGAAACGCGGGGAATCGCCCGCGCGCTCAATGCCATGCAGCACCGTATTCACGGACTGGTCTCCGAGCGGACTCAGTCACTCGCGGCCGTCTCCCACGATCTGCGCACGCCCATCGCCCGGCTGCGCCTGCGCATCGAGCGCTTGGCGGACACCAAGGAGGGACAGGCCATGTCCGGCGACCTCGACGAGATGCAGGCCATGATCGACTCGACGCTGGCTTATCTGCGCGGCGATACGGACCCGGAGCCACGCCGGATCACCAACGTGGCGAGTCTCGTGATGAGCGTCGCAAATGCCGCCGCCGATGCCGGCCGGCCCGTGACGTATGACGGGCCCGGCAGGGCACTGTCGGAGGTTCGACCCGTCGCCCTGCGGCGGGGCCTGGAGAACCTCGTCGACAATGCCGTGCGCTATGGCGAACGAGCCGCCATGATCCTGGAAGTCGGCGAGGACGCGGTCGTCCTGAGGATCGAGGATGACGGCCCCGGTATTGCGCCAGAGGAGGTGGAGAGCGCGTTCGCGCCGTTCACGCGCCTGGAGGCCTCGCGCAATCGCCATACCGGCGGTACCGGTCTGGGCCTCACCATCGCCCGGCGCGCGATCCAGGCCGAGGGCGGCAGTCTCACCCTGACCAATCGGGCCAAGGGCGGGTTGCGGGCCGAGCTGATCCTGCCGCGCGTGTAGGTCCAGGGCTCACCTGATACCAAGTCTCACTGACCCTGCCCCATAGGTCAGGGTCAGTGAGGTCCGGCGGACGACCGCCGCCGCGCCGTCGCGCGGGCAGACCTCGATGAGTCAGGCTCATTGAGGTCCGGTATGACACACTTCGTCACGAAGGCGGCGTGCGGGCGTCAAACGGCTTTTCCATCTCCTGGATCGACGCGGCGGAGCAGCCGCGCAACCACGGAGACACCGACCATGACACGCTTCGCACGCAGCCTCGCCGCCACCGGCATCCTCTTCGGCCTCGCGGTTCCGGCCTTGGCCATCGACGGGCACGGCAATGCCAGCAACCCCTCCGTCTCGGTCCCGAACACCGGGACCGTGTCGGGCGGCCCGGCCCATCGCGACGACCCGCGCGTTCAGGAATCCAAGGAGGTCGGACGTGACGGGAAGCCGCTACATTCCGACAAGGATGGCCACGCCCACGGCCACAGCCACGACAAGAAGTGACGATCGGGCGGGAGGTGCGTGGCCGCCTCCCGCCGCTTCAACGCCGGGTGCGCGCCTCGCGCAGGGTGGAGCCGGGCTCGACGGCGCCGCCCTTCGAGACGGCGATGCGCTGCGACAGGTAGATGCCGTGATGGCCCGAACAGGCATAGGCGGCAAAGCACGCGACCGCCATGGCGACGCCGTGCGTGGCCCCGAACAGCTCGATCCCCATCAGCGTGCAGGCGAGCGGCGTGTTGGCGGCGCCCGCGAAAACCGCCACGAAGCCCAGCGCCGCCATCAGGTCGAGGGGCGCCCCCATCACTCCGCCAAGGGCATTGCCGAGGGCGGCGCCGATGAAGAACAGCGGCGTCACCTCGCCGCCCTTGAAGCCCGAAGCCAGGGTGACGACGGTGAAAAGGATCTTCCAGGCCCAGGACCAGGGATGGACCTCCGGGCCGAAGAAGCTCGCGATGCTCAAGCCTCCCGCATTGGCCACGGTGACGCCGAGGCCGAGATAGTCACGGGTGCCGACCGCGTAGACGAGGCCGATCACCGCCAGGCCGCCGAGGACCGGGCGCAGGGGCGCGTAGGGAATCAGGCGCTTCAACCACCCGCCGAGGATGTGGTTGGCCTCGGCGAAGACGAGGGCCACGAGCCCGAAGGCGACACCCGCGACGGCGACTTTCGCCAGTAGAATCGGATCCAGGGCGATGGGGCCGGTCGCATCCGCCAGATAGGCGATGCGGAACAGCGAATGGTGGATGCCCCAGGCCTGGCAGGCCCAGTCGCCGATGACGGCCGCGAGCAGGCAGGGGATCAGAGCGGCATATTCCACCCGGCCGATGGCCAGGACTTCGAGGGCGAAGACGGCCCCGGCGATGGGGGTGCCGAACACCGCCCCGAACCCTGCCGCCACGCCCGCCATCAGCACGATGCGCGTGCCCGCCGGATCGAGCCTGGCCAGGCGCCCGATGGCGCTGGCGAGGCTGGCGCCGAGTTGCACCGCCGTGCCTTCCCGGCCGGCGGACCCGCCGAAGAGATGGGTCACGACGGTCCCGAGGACGATCAGCGGCGCCATGCGCAGGGGAACGCCGCCACCGGGCTCGTGGATCTGATCGACCACGAGGTTGTTGCCGCCCTCCACGCCGCGCCCGACGCGGTGGTAGAGCAGGCCGATGGCAAAGCCCCCCACAGGCAGCAGGAACAGCAGCCAGGGATGCGTGAACCGGGCGCTCGTGGCGACGTCCAGGCACCAGAGAAAGGCCGCGCAGAGGGAGCCCACCACGACCGCCATCGGCACGAGGATCACCGCCCAGCGGGCGAACGCGATCGCCCAGGCCACGCGGACCATCGTGGCGCGCTTCAGATCGGCGATCCGGTTCTTGAAGGAGACAGGCATGGTTCCACCGTCTTGCTGCATGGCAAAAGGGTAGGAATCATCAGCCCTTATGGCGGTTCGGCTGAGTGTCTCTCACCGAACTCCCGCTGCGCCGTCGCACTCCGAGGGAGAACCGACCGTGATCGGGAGTTGTGTGAGGCACTCTTCACGCCCGGCAGAATCCATTGCCGCAGACTTCGTGTCCCGTGGCGGGCAACGCGTCAAGCCTGTTCCGCCCTCTGCGCACCCCATCGCCGCCGCACGGGCGTCGGCCCCGACCCAAGTCGGAGGCCATCAGGTTAGCGAGGATCAGCGCCCGGCAGCCACCGCACGGGTGGACGAGCCGGTGAAGCGCGCGGCGGTGAGGTCGTCGCCTGGGCTACGTCCGGAGAAACGGCTGCGTACGCCGCTCTCCGCCTGGGCGACGAAGCCGGCCGGCGCGGCATCGGCGCGGGCGCGGGCCGGGGCGACGTGAACGGGAGAGGCGCGGCTGGCCGGCGCGGTCTCCGCGGCGGCCACCTCGAACAGGGCGCGCAGCTGCGTGCGTGCATCGGCATCGGCGGCGACGGGCCGGGCGAAACGGGTGGGCGCCGCGGTGACGGGCGGCGGCGCGGCCATCCCGGTGGGCGCGAGGCTCGCCACCTGAATGGCGGGACGCGGCGGCGGCAGGGGCATGGTGAGTGCGGCGGAGACGGCGGCGAATTCCGATGGCCGGCGCGGCGGCAGCGGCACGTCGATCAAACTCGCTTCCGCCTCGGCGGGGATCGCCGGCTTGGAGACGTCCCGAATCTCGGAGACGTCCTGGGTCAGGAGGCTCTGGGCATCGCGTCCGTCACGGCGCAGGAGAGCGCCCTTGAGGGCATCGGAGGCGGCCGGCGCGGCATAGGCAAGCGCCTCGCGGGTGCCCGACTGGTCGTCCGGATCGGCACTGGCCACCAGAACGGTGGGCTTTGCCCGGGCGCGGGCCGGAGCTTCGGGCGGCGGCGCGGGGGTCTTGGAGCCGCCACCGAAGAGGCTGGCGAAGAAGCCCTTGATGCTCGGGCCGTCATCCTCCTCCACCGTCGCGACCTGGGTCACACCGAGCACGGTGCCGCCCCGGGCGAGCACCTCCGCGCGGGCGAGTTCGTAGCCGGGCAGGGGACGGTTGTCGGCGGGCAGATGCACGGTCTTGCCGTCGGGAAACAGGCGCGCCAGCTGGTCGTGGCTCATGCGCGGCCATGAGCGGACGGAGCCGACGTCGAGATGGACGAAGGGCGAGCCGGCATGGGGATACCAGCCGACACCGCCGCGCTGCATCCGCATGCCGACCGCGCGGAGCTGGTCGATGGAGACATCCGGCAGGTAGAAATCCATCGCCTTGCCGAGCATGTGCTGGCTGAACTCGGCCACCGCACGCGACCGGCGGCGCAGCATGGCGTTGGTACCCGGCGACCGATAAGCCGAGACCACGGTGATCGGCTCCTGCGAGCCCACAGACCGATAGGCCTCCCACACCGTGTCGAACAGGCGGGGATCCATCTTGGTGGGCTCGTCCAAGCGCCAGTCGCGCAGCATCCAGTTGAGCTGCTCCAACGCCGCCCGGTCGTAGCGCCCGTCACGCTTGAACGTGATCGTGGCGCTCTCTTTCGTATGGGTATGGTAGATCGAGAGAGTGCGGGTATCGCCGTTGGCGACCGCATCCTGCGTCCCTCGCGTGCCCGCGCCGAGCGCCAGGGCGATGCCCGACGCCGCGACGATCGAACGGCGCAGGCGGCGATGGGAGAAGGCGTCGCGGAGATAGCCCCGAAGGCGAGAGATCGGCTGGGTGGATCGGTCGGCCGGCTGGGCCTCTTCACGCAGCGGAATGCCCACGATCGTCCTCACCTCTGCCAGACCACGCGTTGGCGCGTGGATCATGGTGAACGCAAGGTTACCGAAAACCGTAAACGAAAGGTTCTCGGATCCTCAGCCATTCGCCGGTCGACACAACGGCTAGGTTTGAACCGTGGCGAAATCGTGCCGGCCCGCCGCCCTGATTCAGCATCGACAAGAGCGGCGGCGCACATTCCTCGCCGCGTGACATTCGCGCAACGACACCGGCGGCGCGTTACCACCAGCCGCGGGAGACAGGGGCAGGGGCCGGTACCGGTCCCCACGGATCGACAGGGGCCGCTTCGGCGGATCTGGCCGCCGGTGCCCTGACCGCCCGCGCGGGATTGGCGCCGGACGGGGCGGGGTGCGATGCGGCGCGGCGAACCTCCGGCGAAGCCCCGGCCGCGCCCGGCGCCGACGTCGAAGGCCGCGCCGCGACCTTGGCCGGCGCTTTCACCGGCGCCTTGGCGACGAGCAGGTTGCCCGGAGCGAGACCGAGGGCGATCTTCATGCGCGCATCGTGACCGTAGAGATCCGAAAACGTGCGCAGGGATCCGCGCTCGTCCGCATCGAGGGTGAAATAGGCGAGATGCACCGGCAGCTTCTCGGGCAGGCGGATGGTGCGCTCGCCCTTGCCGATGAGCTTCTTCAACCGCTCGCTCGACCACGCTTCGGGAAGCACCGAGTCGGCGAAACGGAAGGGATCGTCCACGCGCACGCAGCCATGGCTCATCGCCCGCTGGGAGGCGGAGAACAGCGAACGGTTGGGTGTGTCGTGCAGGTAGACGGCATGGTTGTTGGGGAAGAGGAACTTGATGAACCCGAGCGCATTCCGCTCGCCCGGCGGCTGGCGCACCGAGATGTTGCCGTTGCGATAGACAACCTCGTAGCCGCGACGGGCAGCGTAGTTCGGGTCGCGGGCCAGGGCAGGCAGGAACTCGTTCTTGAGGATCGAGGGCGGCACGTTCCAGGACGGGTTGACGACGGCGTATTCCATCATCCCGGAGAAGACCGGCGTCGGCGTCTCGGCCTTGCCGACGATGACCCGGGTCTCGTCGCGCTGCGTGCCGTTGCGGACCACCCGCAGGCGGAATTCGGGGATGTTGACCAGGACGTAGTCACGACCGAGGTCGCTCGGCAGCCAGCGCCAGCGCTCCATGTTGACGAGGACGGTCGCCTCCTCGTCGCCGACGCGCGAGGATGACTCGGCCCGGCCCAGGGCGGCGACGGTCTGCGGCGTGAGCGTGCCGGTGATCGGCAGGCCGCGGCCGCGCTGGAACTTCGCCACGGCAGCGGACACGTTCGCATCGAACGTATCCGGCTCGCCGGAGGCGGCGTCGAGGGTGCCGGCGGTCCGGGTCGGCAGGCCGAAATGGCGGCGTAGCGCGGGGACGCGGGGATCGTTCATGCCGACCTTGAGCACCGGCCCGGCGGGAATTGCGACGGGCGATGCCGCCATGGGCGCGCTATGGAGATTGCGCAGGCTGGCGAGCCGCGCCTTCAGAGCGAGGTAGCCGGCCTGCGCCGGGTTGTAGCCCTGCAGCACGGTACCGGCTTGCGGCCCGGCGCTGGCGACGCGCGTCAGGACGGCGTCTGCGCCGGGGATGTCGAGGGTGGGCGTGATCAGGCGGGATATGGCGGACAGGTTGATGCGCGCCCCGCGTGCGTCCTTGGCGTAGAGCACGATGGCGGCCGAGAGTTTCAGCTCGATCTCGGCGGTCTGGGCCTCGGTCAGTCCCTGCGTGCCGATGACCGGCACCGGATAGGCCTGGACGTTGAGGCCGTCCTCGGCTGCGAGGGAAAGGCGGGACGCGGCGGCCTTGGCGGCGGGAGTGAAGGCGCCATCGACCACCCAGACCGGCTTGAAGGCACCGAGCCCGTAGAAGGCCTGCATCGCCTCCCGGTCCTTGGTGCTCAGCCGTGCGAGGAGAGGGGCCGGATCGGCGAGGCGGGCGGCGAGGGCCGCCCCCATCGGGTCGGTCGGCACCGGAGCGGCGGCCACGGCGCCAGCGGGTTCGGAGCCGGCCTCGGCGTTCGTGGTCTCCGCCTTGCCCGTCTCGGGTGGGCTCGCTGGCGTTTGGGCGGCCTCTCCCGCTGCGGCGGGTTTGGCCGGGTCGGGGGAGGGCGATACCGGCGCGGAGATCGCCCCGGTCGCCACCCTGTCGCCTTGCCCCTGCTCGGACGAGACCGATGGCGCGGCAGCGCTCTGCACCACGGATGGAGCCGGATCGAGCCGGGGTTCGGCCTTTACCGCGTAGCCGACACAACCCGCCATCAGGGCAGCCAGTGCGACGGAGGCGGAGCGCGAAGCGCCCATGATGAAACTCCCGGAACCGGCCGCAACGGCCGTGTTTGAGCTCAAAACAATCGCTGCTTGCGCCACCGCTTGCAACGGCGCGCGGGCAACAGTGGAAGCCTGGCGTGCGCCGGAGGCCGGAAACGCAGTGCCGTGACGCACATCCCAATTCAAAGGATGCGAAGGGATCGCCCCCGTGTCTCAGGCAGCGGCTTCGTCGCCCTTCTCGTCGCCGTCGAGACCGAGATCCTTCAGCTTGCGGTAGAGCGTCGAGCGGCCGATGCCGAGGCGCCTCGACACTTCGGACATGCGGCCCCGGTAATATTGCAGGGCGAAGCGGATGATCTCCGCCTCCAACTCGTCCATCGGTTTCATCTCGCCGGACTCCTCGGTGACGAGGGTCATGGCGTGGGGGTCGCGGACCTCCACGCGGACGATCTCGCGCACCGGCTCCGGAGTCCCGGCATGGACCATGGGCTGGACCGGGGCGGCCGGAATGCGCACGTCGAACCCTTCGACCTGGGCGGCGATCTGCGGGAACTCGGCCACGGTGAGCTCGTCGCTATCGGCGAGCACCACCGCGCGGAACAGGGCGTTTTCCAGCTGTCGGACATTGCCGGGCCAGCCGTAGCGGCTGAGCAGCGACATCGCCTCCGGCGTGATCGCGCGGACACGCTTGCCCTCCTCGGCGGCGAAGCGCGCACAGAACGAGCGCACCAGATCCGGGATATCCTCGCGGCGCGCCCGGAGGGGGGGCAGGGTCATCGGGAAGACGTTCAGGCGGTAGTACAGGTCCTCGCGGAAGCGGCCCTGCTTCACGAGGTCGAGGAGCGAGCGGTTCGTGGCCGAGATGAGGCGGATGTCGATTCGGACACTGCGCTTGGCGCCCACCGGATCGACTTCCCCCTCCTGCAGGGCGCGCAGGAGCTTCACCTGGGCATCGAGGGGGAGTTCGCCGATCTCGTCGAGGAACAGCGTACCGCCCGACGCCTCGACGAACTTGCCCACATGGCGCTCGGTGGCGCCGGTGAAGGCGCCCTTCTCGTGCCCGAACAGGGTCGATTCGACGAGGTTGTCGGGAATCGCGCCGCAATTGACCGTGACGAAGGCCTTGCCGCGCCGGTCGCCCGACCCCTGGATCGCGCGCGCCAGCACCTCCTTGCCGACACCGGATTCACCCTCGATCAACACCGGGATGTTGGACTTGGCCGAACGCTCGGCCAGCCGGATCACGCGCTCCATGTCGGGGCTACGCGAGGACAGGTCCTTGAAGGTGAGCGAGCCGGAGGCGCGCCGCCGCATGCGCCGGACCTCCTCCTCGAGCTGATCGACCTTGAGGGCGTTCTTGATCGAGACCTGGAGCCGTTCGGCACCGGCGGGCTTCACCACGAAATCGGTGGCGCCGGCCCGCATGGCGTTGACCACCGCATCGATGGAGCCGTTGGACGTCTGGACGATGACGGGGATGTCGAGACCCGACTGGCGCATCTGGGCCATGACCCCGAGACCGTCGAGGCCGCCGGGCATCACCAGATCGAGGAGCACGACGTCGATCGGTTCGCCCGAACGCAGCAGGGACAACCCATCCTCGCCACTCTCGGCGACCTTCACCTCAAAACCGAGGCGACGCACCATCGCTTCGGCGAGCCGGCGCTGGACGGGATCGTCGTCGACGATGAGGATCGTTGTCGACATGCGGGGAGCCTCGACCGTGTGCTGAGAAAGGCGATCGTCCCAGGGATATCGCCCTGCGAGTCGGCCACCGGTGTTTCGTTTCGATCCGTAGGGTGAGCGAAGAGCGTAAAGCTGCTCTTAACGACGATCCCACTTTCTTCCCTGATGGTCCACTCCCCGGCCGAGGCGGGGCGAACGAGGGACATGCCGGAGATTCGTTGCGGCCGAATGGGCCGAATCGGTTGATCACGGAGCCTCACCGCTCGATATCAGCGGAAACGGCGGGGAAACGCCGCTTCAGGATCAAAGACATCATGTCGAGTCGTGCCGTCGTCCATGCCAGCCTCTCAAGCGCCGCCCGGATGCCGGCCGGGCAACGATCGGAAGGAACGAACGTCGCGCGGGCGGCCGCTCTCGCCCTCGACCTCGGCTCGCTTCCCGAATGGGATCTGAGCGACCTCTATTCCGGGATCGATTCGCCGGACTTCCGCGCCGACCTGATCCGGGCGGAAGAGGAATGCAGCGCCTTCTCGGAGCGCTACGGCGGCGTCATCGCCGAGATCGCCGGCGGACCCGACGCGTCCGCTCGCCTCGCCGAGGCGGTGGCGGCCTATGAGGCGATCGAGGATCGGCTCGGCCGTCTGATGTCCTTCGCCGGCCTGGTCTACTCCGGCGACACCACGGACGAGCGGCGCCAGAAGTTCTACGGCGACACCCAGGAACGGCTGACCACGGCCTCCGGTCACCTGCTATTCTTCGCCCTGGAGATCAACCGGGTCGATGACGGCGTGATGGACGCCGCCATGGCGGATGGTCCCCTGGCGCATTACCGCCCCTGGATCGAGGATCTGCGCCGCGAGAAGCCGTATCAGCTCGACGACCGCACCGAGAAGCTGTTCCTCGAAAAGTCGGTCACCGGGCGCTCCGCCTGGAACCGGCTGTTCGACGGGACGATCGCGTCCCTGCGCTTCCCGCTGCAGGGCGAGATGCTCACCCTCGAACCGACGCTCAACAAGCTGCAGGACCCGGACGGGGCGGTCCGCAAGGAAGCGGCCGGAGCCCTGGGCGACGTATTCCGCACCAATCTGCGGACCTTCGCCCTCATCACCAACACCCTGGCCAAGGACAAGGAGATTTCCGACCGCTGGCGCGGCTTCAAGGACGTCGCCGACGACCGGCACCTCTCCAACCGGGTCGAGCCCGAGGTGGTGGCGGCCCTGGTGGACGCCGTCCAGGCCGCCTATCCGCGCCTGTCGCACCGCTACTACAAGCTGAAGGCCAAGTGGTTCGGGGTGGACGTCCTGCCCTATTGGGACCGCAACGCCCCGCTGCCGCGGGTCGAGCAGCGCACCATTCCCTGGGCGGAGGCGCGCGACATGGTGCTCGACGCCTACGGCGCGTTCTCGCCGCGCATGGCCGACATCGCCAAGACCTTCTTCGACCGCCGCTGGATCGATGCGCCGACGCGGCCGGGCAAGGCGCCGGGCGCCTTCGCCCATCCCACCGTGCCCTCTGCACATCCCTATGTGCTGGTGAACTACCAGGGCAAGCCGCGGGACGTCATGACCCTGGCGCACGAACTCGGCCACGGGGTGCATCAGGTCCTCGCCTCACATAACGGTGCGCTGATGGCGCCGACGCCCCTGACGCTGGCCGAGACCGCGAGCGTGTTCGGCGAGATGCTCACGTTCCGGCGCCTGCTCGCCGCCACCACCGATACGGTTCAGCGACGGGCGATGCTGGCCGCCAAGGTCGAGGACATGATCAACACGGTGGTGCGCCAGATCGCGTTCTACCTGTTCGAGCGGAAGGTCCACCTCGCTCGGGCCGAGGGCGAGCTCACCGCCGAGCAGATCAACGGGCTCTGGATGTCGGTGCAGGCGGAGAGCTTCGGCCCGGCGATCTCGCTGGATGCCGGCTACGAGCCGTTCTGGGCCTATATCCCGCACTTCATCCACTCGCCGTTCTACGTCTACGCCTATGCGTTCGGCGACTGCCTCGTGAACTCGCTCTACGGCGTCTATGCCAATGCCGAAGAGGGTTTCGTGGACCGCTACTTCGCCCTGCTCTCGGCCGGCGGGGCCAAGCCCTACGGCGAGCTCCTCGCTCCCTTCGGCCTCAATGCCAGCGACCCTGCCTTCTGGCAGATCGGCCTCAACATGATCGAGGGGATGATCGTCGAACTGGAGGCGATGGAGGGGTAACGCTCCTTTGCGCCGGCGGCCTTTCGTTGTACACAACGTACAACGAAAGGCCCGACCGTCATGAAGCTCGAAGTCAAGAAGATCGGCAATTCCACCGGGCTCATCCTGCCGCGGGAACTCATCACCAAACTGAATCTGCAACAGGGTCAGTGGCTTCACGTCACCGAAATGCCCGACGGCGGAGTGCGCCTGACCCCCTACGATCCTGATTTCGACAAGGCGATGGCGCTCGTCGACGACATCATGGAAGAATACAAGGATACTTTGCGGGCGCTCGCGCAATGACCGAGCCCCGTTGGCTGACGGCCGAAGAGATCAAGGTTGCCCATGAACGCCAACTCGTCCGGTTTGGGGGCCCACCTGGACTTCGAGACGAGAATGCCCTCGAGTCGGCTCTGGGAAGGTCTGTGAACCGCTGGCGATATGAGGACGGCGACCTCGCTTCACTGGCGGCGGCGTATGCCTTCGGTCTTGCGCGGAATGATGCATTCATCGACGGCAACAAGCGGATCGCCTTCGTGGCGATGACGCTGTTCCTACGTCTCAACAACATTGCTTTTCTACCGGATCAGGCCGAGGCGACCCGGATGATCCTCGGCCTCGCCGCGAGCGAGATCGACGAGGATGGCCTCACGCGCTGGATCCGCGACAACTGGCCGGCGGCGTAACCTCTTCCGCGACCTCAGTTCCGCGACCCATGGGCTCATGGCCCTGGCACCCTCGGGGGAGGAGCCTATCTCGTGGTGACACCCCTTCGTCGCGCAGAATGGACCCGATGGCCGATCACGACAACGAAGCCAACCGCTTCTCGGCGCGCGCCAGCCGCTATGCCCGTGTCGGCGCCAATGTCGGGGGTGTCGCCGCGCGAATGGCCGGCGCCAAGCTGTTCGGAAAGGGAGAGACCCCCACCAACGCGGCAGCTCTGGCCCAGGCGCTCGGGGGGCTGAAGGGCCCGATCATGAAGGTGGCGCAGCTCCTCGCCACCGTGCCGGATCTGCTGCCGCCGGAATACGCCACCGAGCTTCAGAAACTCCAGGCCGACGCACCGCCGATGGGTGCGGCCTTCGTCAAGCGCCGGATGATGGCCGAACTCGGCCCCGACTGGCAGAAGCGGTTCGCCTCCTTCGACCTCAAGCCCGCCGCCGCCGCATCCCTCGGCCAGGTTCACCGGGCCACCGGCCTCGACGGGACGCCCTTCGCCTGCAAGCTCCAATATCCCGACATGCAATCGGCCGTGGAGGCCGACCTGAAGCAGCTCGAAATCGCCTTCGCCCTGCACCGTCGCCTCAGCTCCTGGCTCGACACCCGCGAGATCGCCAAGGAGATCGGCGCCCGCGTGCGCGAGGAGCTGGACTACGAGCGCGAGGCCAAGCACGCCGCCCTCTACGGGGCCGTGCTTCAGGACATCGCCGAGGTGAGGGTGCCCGCCATCCACACCGACCTCTCCACCAAGCGCCTCCTCACCCTCGGCTGGCTCGAAGGCGACAGGATCCTCAGCTTTTCCGATCAGCCCCTCGAGATCCGCAATCGTCTGGCGCGGGCGATGTTCAAGGCCTGGTGGCACCCGTTCAGTCGAGCGGCCGTGATCCACGGCGATCCGCATCTCGGCAACTACACGGTCTTCTCCGAGGACGGCGAGGCGCGCGGGATCAACCTGCTCGATTACGGCTGTGTCCGCATCTTCCACCCCCGCTTCGTCGGCGGCGTGGTCGATCTCTATCGCGGCCTGTTGGAGAACGACCACGCCCGGATCGTCCACGCCTACGAGGTGTGGGGATTCAAGAACCTCAACAAGGAGCTGATCGAGATCCTCAACATCTGGGCCCGATTCATCTACGGCCCGATCCTCGAGGATCGCACGAGAACGGTGGCGGATGGCGTCAAGCCCGGCGAGTACGGCCGGCGCCAGGCCTTCGAGGTGCATCAGGCCCTCAAGCAGCGCGGACCCGTGACCGTGCCGCAGGAATTCGTCTTCATGGACCGCGCCGCCGTGGGGCTCGGCGCGGTGTTCCTGCACCTGCGCTCGGAGCTGAACTACCACCGCCTGTTCGAGGCCGAAATCGAGCGCTTCTCCCTCGAGACCCTGACCGAACGGCAGGGCGCGGCTCTGGCAGCGGCGGGACTTCCATCTCCCGAGTAATCGCCAAGATTAACTGCCTGCGCATGACAAGCGGGGATCGACTGTCATTCTCCGGGATAAAACCGGCTTTCCATATTTTCGCGAGTCGGTATCTCGATTGCGGGTGACAGAGGCATGCGCTAAATCCGCTTGGAACCAATCAAGATGATACCCAAGGGGACGACGACAAGATGGCCGATGCGAAGACCGTGACCGGCGTACGTTACAGCCCGGCGATGGACGAAAAGACCCATGAACAGACCTACCGTGGGTTTGTCCGGTTCGTGGAAATCGGCACCTTCGTGGTGATCTGCTGGGTGCTCGCGTTGGCCGTGGGTGGCATTCGAGAGGCTTGGCTCACGGCCATCTTCGGCGTCCTGCTGTCGGGCGTGGCGGGCACGGTGGGCGCGCTGTCGCCTGTCGTCGGTTGGAAAGCTCCCGCTGCGGTCGCCGTTCTTCTACTTCTGTACCTCTTCTTCGCGTGACGTAGCCACGGACCGCTGGTATACCAGGGGTCCGGGCTCTATATTCCTGCTAAGCTACGGCGATCGAGAACGATCGCCGAGGGGGATCTCCTGAATGCGCATCGCTGTATTGACAGAGTCGGACCCCGCCGAGCCGCGGGTCGCGGCGGTGCCCGAGACGATCAAGAAATTCAAAGGCCTCGGGGCCGACGTGACGATCCAGTCCGGGGCCGGCCTGAAGGCCGGTGTTCCCGATGCGGATTACGAGGCGGCGGGCGCCACCATCGCCGCCACGGCGGCGGAGGCCGCAACGGATGCCGACCTCGTCCTCAAGGTTCGCCGTCCCAACGAGGACGAACTGAAGCTCTTGAAGACCGGCGCGACCGTCGTCGCCATCATGGATCCCTACGGTAACGAGACCGCGCTGAAGGCCATGGCCGATGCGGGGATCAGCGCCTTCTCCATGGAGCTGATGCCTCGCATCACCCGCGCTCAGGTCATGGACGTGCTCTCCTCGCAGGCCAACCTCGCCGGCTATCGCGCCGTGATCGACGCCGCCGCAGAGTATGGCCGCGCCATGCCGATGATGATGACGGCCGCCGGCACCGTGCCTGCCGCCCGCGTCTTCGTGATGGGCGTCGGCGTCGCCGGCCTCCAGGCCATCGCCACCGCCCGCCGCATGGGCGCGGTGGTGACCGCCACCGACGTGCGGCCCGCCACCAAGGAACAGGTCGAATCCCTCGGCGCCAAGTTCGTGGCAGTAGAGGACGACGAGTTCAAGCAGGCCGAGACGTCCGGCGGCTATGCCAAGGAAATGTCGGCGGAATACCAGAAGAAACAGGCCGATCTGGTGGCGACGCATATCGCCAAGCAGGACATCGTCATCACCACGGCGCTCATCCCCGGCCGCCCCGCTCCGAAGCTCGTCTCGGAGACGATGGTCGCCTCGATGAAGCCCGGCTCGGTGCTCATCGACCTCGCCGTCGAGCGCGGCGGCAACGTCGCCGGTGCCAAGGCCGGCGAGATCGTCACCACCGACAACGGGGTCAAGATCGTCGGCCACGTCAATGTCGCCGGCCGCCTCGCGGCAACCGCGTCGAGCCTCTACGCCCGCAACCTGTTCGCCTTCGTCGAGACCCTGATCGACAAGGAGTCCAAGGCCCTCGCCGTCAAGTGGGACGACGAGCTGGTGAAGGCGACGAACCTCACGCGGGACGGACAGGTGGTCCACCCGTCCTTCCAGTCCACAGCAGCCTGATCGCGACGGAGAGACAGATGGCAACCCTTCCTCCCGAACAGGCCGCCGAACAGGCGCGCGCCGCCGCCGCTACCGCCCGTACCGCCGCCGATCAGGCGCAGAGCCTCGCCGACAGCCTCGGTCAGGGCATCAGCCACGGAATCGCCGCCGCCACCCACGGCGCGGTCGACCCCACCGTCTTCCAGCTCGCGATCTTCGTGCTCGCGATCTTCGTCGGGTACTACGTGGTGTGGTCGGTGACCCCGGCGCTCCACACCCCCTTGATGTCCGTCACCAACGCGATCTCGTCCGTCATCATCGTCGGCGCACTCCTCGCAGCCGGCGTCCCGCTGATCGAGAAGGGCACCGGCTGGGCGCGCTTCTTCGGCTTCGTCGGCATCGTCCTCGCCAGCGTCAACATCTTCGGCGGCTTCCTCGTTACCCAGCGCATGCTCGGCATGTACAAGAAGAAGGCCTGAGACGATGTCCCAGAACGTCTCCGCCCTCCTCTATATCGTCTCCGGCGTCCTGTTCATCATGGCGCTGCGGGGGCTCTCGCATCCGACCACGTCGCGGCAGGGCAACCTGTACGGCATGATCGGCATGGGACTCGCCGTCCTCACCACTCTGGTCGGCCATCCTCCGGCTGGGTTCGGCGCCTGGATCATCGTCCTCCTCGGCCTCGGCATCGGCGGTGGCGCGGGTGCGGTCATCGCCAAGCGGGTGCCGATGACGGCCATGCCGCAGCTCGTGGCCGCCTTCCACTCCCTCGTCGGCCTCGCCGCCGTGGCGGGTGCGGCGGGTACGCTCTACGCCCCGCAGGCGGTCGGCATCCTCGAGAACGGCCATATCCATAAGGAATCGCTGTTCGAGATGGCGCTCGGCGTCGCCATCGGCGCCATCACCTTCACCGGCTCGGTCATCGCCTTCGCCAAGCTCGACGGACGCATGTCCGGCAAGCCGATCATGCTGCCGCAGCGGCACGCGATCAACATCGCTCTCGGCATCGCCCTCATCGGTCTGATCGCCGTGTTCATCGGCACCGAGAGCAAGGCCATCTTCTGGCTGATCGTGGTGCTGTCCTTCGTGCTCGGCGGGCTGCTGATCATCCCGATCGGCGGCGCGGACATGCCCGTCGTCGTGTCGATGCTCAACTCCTATTCGGGTTGGGCGGCGGCCGGCATCGGCTTCACACTGGGCAACCTCGCGCTCATCATGACCGGCGCCCTCGTCGGCTCCTCGGGCGCGATCCTGTCCTACATCATGTGCAAGGCGATGAACCGCTCGTTCATCTCCGTGATCCTCGGTGGCTTCGGCGGCGATGCAGCCGCAGCCGGTGCGGGTGGCGCTGTCGAGACGCGCCCCGTGAAGCAGGGATCGGCCGACGACGCCGCCTACATCCTGAAGAACGCCGAGCGCGTCATCATCGTGCCCGGTTACGGCATGGCGGTGGCGCAGGCCCAGCACTCGCTCCGTGAGATGGTGGATATGCTCAAGAAGGAAGGCGTCGACGTGAAATACGCCATCCATCCCGTCGCCGGCCGCATGCCGGGGCACATGAACGTGCTGCTCGCCGAGGCCAACGTACCCTACGACGAGGTGCACGAGCTCGAGGACATCAACGGCGACTTCCCGCAGGCGGACGTTGCCTTCGTGATCGGCGCCAACGACGTCACCAACCCGGCCGCCAAGACCGACAAGACCTCGCCGATCTACGGCATGCCGATCCTTGACGTGGAGAAGGCCAAGACGGTCCTCTTCATCAAGCGCGGCATGGGCTCCGGCTATGCCGGTGTCGAGAACGAGGTGTTCTTCCGCGACAACACGATGATGCTGTTCGGCGACGCCAAGAAGGTCGTGGACTCGATCGTCAAGAACCTCTGAGCGGCGCGGGGCGGCACTCCGCCCCGTCAGTCTCGACTGCGGAGGGTCGGCGCCATGCGCCGGCCCTTTTCGCGTCTTGGTAGCAGCTGGTTCCGGTATCGCCCCACGCGTCACCTCGAAGCGAGCAGCGCAGTAGCGCCGGATAGCCCCAGGCGAGTAGACTGACGGCGTGTCAGCCGCCTCAGCCCTTGCCCCATCCCGTGCCTTCCTCGGCGTCACCCGTTCCGTCATGGGGCGGCCCTGGCGTGACCGCTGCGGCGACCCCGCCGCCCAGGCCTATGCCGCGACGATGGTGCAGGCCCATGGCCTGCCCGACCTTCTCGCCCGCGTCCTGGCCTCGCGCGGCATCCGGCCCGACGAGGCGGCGGCCTATCTCGAACCGCGCCTGCGCGACCTGATGCCGGATCCGTCCCGCCTCGTGGACATGGAGGCGGCGGCCGAACGGCTCGCCCGTGCCGTCGAGGCCGGCGAGCGCGTCGCCGTGTTCGGCGATTACGATGTCGACGGTGCCGCGAGCGCGGCGTTGATGGCCGGCTACCTGCGCGCGCTCGGTCTGACGGTGGACATTCACATCCCGGACCGGATCACGGAAGGCTACGGTCCCAACGTGGCGGCGGTCACGGCACTGGCGGAGGGCGGCGCGACGCTTCTCGTCTGCGTCGATTGCGGCACGAGCGGCCACGAGCCCCTGGCGGCCGCTGGCGGACTCGGACTCGCCGTGATCGTCCTCGACCACCACGGCGCGCCGGAGATGCTGCCTCCGGTCGAGGCATTGGTGAACCCGAACCGCCTCGACGACGTCTCCGGCCTCGGCCATCTCTGCGCGGCGGGTGTCGTCTTCCTTACCCTCGTGGCCCTCAACCGCCGCCTGAGGCGGGGAGGGCGGGAGGATCTGCCGGATCTCGCCGAAGCCCTCGATCTGGTGGCCCTGGCGACGGTCGCCGACGTGGTGCCGCTGACCGGCCTCAACCGCGCCTTCGTCGTCCAGGGATTGAAGGTGATGCGGGGCCGGGGCCGGATCGGTCTCGCCGCCCTGTTCGATGCGGCATCCCTGAGCGAGCCGCCGGAATCCTGGCATCTCGGCTATCTGCTCGGTCCGCGCATCAATGCGGGCGGCCGCATCGGCCATGCGGGGCTGGGCGCAGCCCTTCTCACCAGTGGAGATCCTGCGGAGGCGACCCGCATCGCCACCGAACTCGATCTCCTCAACCGGGAGCGGCAGGGCATCGAGGCACAGGCGGTGCTGGAAGCCGAGGCCGAGATGGATCGCGCGCTGACACTGGCCCCCGACACGCCGATCCTGGTGACGGCCTCCGCCTCCTGGCATCCGGGAGTGGTCGGCCTCGTGGCGGCGCGGCTGAAAGAGCGCTTCGGTCGGCCGGCTCTCGCCTTCGCCCTGCGCCCGGACGGGACCGCCACGGGGTCGGGCCGATCGGTCGCGGGGGTGGATCTCGGCCATGCTGTGCGTGAGGCCGTGGATGCCGGCCTCCTCGTCAAGGGCGGCGGGCATGCCATGGCGGCCGGCGCCACGCTCCCGAGCCACGATCCCACACATCTGCGCGACTTCCTGGCGGCCGCCCTCGCCGCGGCGGTGTCGGAGGCGAGGGCCGTGGAGGCACTGCTCGTCGACGGCACCGTGAACGCGGGCGGCGCCACGGCGGAGGTCGTTCGCCTCGTCCAGCGCGCCGGGCCGTTCGGCGCGGGAGCACCGGAACCGGTCTTCGCCCTGCCGTATCACCGGCTGGTCGATGCGGGAATCGTCGGCAACGGCCACGTCCGCGCGCGTTTCAGGAGCCGGGACGGCCAAGCCATCGGCGCCATCGCCTTCCGCTCCGCCCAGGGACCGTTGGGGCAGGCGCTCCTCGGCGGGATCGGACAGGAATTCCACGTGGCCGGAACCCTCGCCATCGATACCTGGCGCGGCGGCGAGCGGGTGCAGTTGCGCGTCGGCGATCTCGCCACACCCTGAACTTTGCGTCGGTGCCCGCGCGGGACGTGTTGACACCCGCGCAAGCCCTCACCATAAGGACCCGCGCGCTGCCGAAAGGCGGTGGTTTGGGGGAATGTCCCGAGCGGCAAAGGGGGCGGACTGTAAATCCGCTGCGTAAGCTTCGTAGGTTCGAGTCCTACTTCCCCCACCAATCCATACCGACACGCTGGCACCACGGCCGATGAAGGGATCACCTTCTCAAGACCGCGTCACCATGCTATCGGGCGCCACATGCGGGTGTAGCTCAATGGTAGAGCAGCAGCCTTCCAAGCTGAATACCGGGGTTCGATTCCCCGTACCCGCTCCACTCCTCCCTTCCCGAAAAGCCTAGCAACCTCAGCCCGATAGGGCAGGGGCGTGGTATCCAATGGCTTTTTGCCTGGGCGGTGGATACCACATGGATACCACCGACGAATCGTTTTCAGGCGTAGGTTTCCTTGTCGAACTCGGACCGGGTCGCACGAATGATGGTGATCGAAGGAGATCGCCATGCCCCGCTGCATCCACACCCCGGCCCGCCTATACGACCGTCACCCTGATCAGGTTCACGACCTCATCGCCGTCGGTAGCCTTTCCCGGTTCGTGCGCTGCACGGACTGTGGTGCCAGGGGCATCGTCCGGCGCGACCGCGTGGGATGGACGCCCCGTAGCGCCGGTGATCCGGTCGGTCCGGAGGTCAAGCGGTGGAACGCCCTGGTGGCCGAGGCACGTGCAGCTGTAACCCCTTGAACGAATCGCCGGCGGGGGTACCATCCTCGCTGACTGTCGAGGTCACGCTGTTCGTCTAATCACAGGACGCCGTCACGGTACGGTGGCACCCCTTCGACGGGGACCATCGCGGTGATGACGGAAATCCGGGGAGGCCAAGGTTCCGGCCGGCGGGCCGCAACAGGCGGTAAGTCTCGACAGGTGGCAACGAGGGGCTCGGGGAAACCCGGGCCCTTTCGCTTTGGGCCGCCCCGAACGTGTAAAACGATTCCCAAATCGCGTTTGTGGAATCGTTTTACACGTTGGCCGGGCCGGGCATCAGGCGGACGTCCCTCCCCAGTTAACGACCGCGCCAGCGTTAACCACCGATGCATCGAGGCATTGCCCGAACCGCACCGAGAGTGATTCATTTCGATACAGCCATTGACGTGAACATTAGTGTCACCGATATTGGAGACATCGGGAGTCGTCATTGGGGCGTCATCCGGTTGGAGAAGTTCGATTATGGCCAAAGCTCGGGTGAACTGCGCGACCGATCAGTGCGACGGTCACATGGACTACGTCGGCAGCAACAGGCGCAGTGCAGACTACCGCGCCAAGAAGCTTATGGAGCAGGGTTGGACCTGCCGCGACTGCGACAACCGGGAGGCCATCGCCCGGGCGGATGCCTCCGGCCTGCCGCCGCTGGAAGGCACGGAGAAGCAAGTCGGGTGGGCGGCCACGATCCGCGAAGGCGTCATCGCCCGGTTGGATCGCACGATGCCTGTCGCGCTCCAGAACGTGGGTTCGACGTGCACCACCATTCTGGGTCGGGAGGTCGAGGACCTGATTTACCTGATCCGCAATGCGGGCGAGCCGTCAGTTCGCGAGGCGGCCGAGATCTTCCGCAACGAGACAGAGGCAACCTTCTGGATTGAAGGTCGGTCCATGGGTCTGGCGAATAGCCTCGCCGCCATAATCAGGCGGCTCGCCGACGAAGCCCATGCCCATACGCCGGAGAGCAAGGCGGCCGTTGCCGCCGAGCAGGAGGCCATGGCGGAGGCGACCCTCCGTCCGGCAACGCCCGTCTCCGAGACCATCGCCGAGCTCACGTACCGGGAGGGCATCCTCTATGCCCGTTACGATGAGCGCTCCGACAAGTTCAACGATACGGTCAAGCGCATCGGCCATAGCTGGGATCCTGTCGCGCGGGCGTGGGTCCGCAGGCACTCGTCCCTGATGATGGGCCAGGCCGTGGACCGCCTCGCCGAGTTGGCGCACGAGCTCCTCGCCGCTGGCATCGTCGTCATGCTCCACGACACCGAGGCCCGCGGCAAGGCCATCGCCCGGTCGTACGATCCCGAGCACCGGCGCTGGGTCAGCCTGGTCCCGACGGGCGCGCAGCAGGGCAAGCTCCGTCTCACCTGGGGCCGCGACGAGGATTTCTACCGGGCGTTCAAGAGTCTGCCGGGAGCGACGTACACGGACAGGCGGTGTCTCGTGCCGGGAACGGCGCGAGACGAGGTCCTCGATTTCGCCGAGGCCCACGGGTTCCGGATCACCCCCGGCGCCCAGGCACGGATGGAGGAGGTCATGGCCCAGCGCGAGCGGGGTGTCGTCGTTGATGCCGTCGCTCGCCCGAAGGCCGAGCCCGTCAAGGTCAAGGAGCGGGGTGCCCGTCCCGACCGTCTCGCCGTCCCGGAGCAGGTGGAGATCGACAGTGACCTGGTCGACCACGACTGAGCTCCTGCCGCATCAGGCGGACGCCGTGGCGAAGCTCCTGCCCTCACGGGTGGGAGCGCTCTTCGCCGAGATGGGCACCGGGAAATCCCGGTGCCTCATCGAGCTCGCGAAACTGCGGGCCGCAAAAATCGACCGGGTCGTGTGGTTCGTCCCGGTCTCCGTCAAAGAGACGATCCGTACCGAGATCCTCAAGCACACGACGTGCGGACCCGAGGACGTCGTGGTCTTCGACGACCGCACCGATGCCCGGACAATGCCGCTCGATCGGCCCTGGTACGTCGTTGGCATCGAGAGCCTGTCCGCCAGCCTCAGGGTGGTGGCCGCGTTCAATGCCCTCGTGGACGAGCGCACCTTCGTTGCCATCGACGAATCGACGTACATCAAGGGCGCCAACTCCGCCCGAACTAGGCGCGTCACGGACATGTCCCGGCGAGCGCGGTACAGAGCCGTCCTGACCGGCACGCCCTTCACCCAGGGCGTCGTCGACCTGTACGCACAGATGCGGTTCCTGAGCCCAAAAATCCTCGGGTACAATTCTTTCTGGTCGTTCGCCAATAACCACCTAGAGTACGCGACGGACCGGCGCACGGGCAAGGTCACCGGACAGATCACACGGTCGCACAACACCGACGTCCTCGCCGCACGCATCGCCCCGTACGTCTACCAGATCCGCAAGAGCGAGTGCCTCACGCTTCCGCCCAAGCTGTTCGAGGAACACTGGGTCCCGATGAGCCACGAGCAAAGGGACGCGGCGGACGCGGCCAAGGCCGAAGCGCTCGACGACGAGGGCACGTACGACAATCCCCACATCGCGATCTTCCGCCTGTTCTCGCGCCTCCAATCCATCGCCTGCGGGTACGCCAATGGAGAACCCATCCGGCACCACCGCCTCGCCGGCCTGATGGATGTGATCGAGCGCATCCCCGATGGCGAGAAGGTCGTCGTCTGGACGAAGTACCGGCAGGGCCTCAACGAGATCACGGCCGCGCTCCGGGCCGCGCACGGGAGCGATTCGTGCCGAGAGTTCCACGGAGGCCTCGACGAACGCCGTCGGGGCCGCGAGGTGGAGGCTTGGCGTTCAGAGGCACGGTTCCTCGTATCGACGCAGCAATCCGGCGGGCATGGTCTCACCCTGACGGAGGCCAGCCACAGCGTGTTCTACGCGTCGACGTTCAAATACTCCGAGCGCGCCCAGGCCGAGGACCGCATCCACCGGATAGGGCAATCTCAGCCGTGCACGTACGTCGACATAGCGGTCTCGGACAGCATCGACCGCCGCATCATCGCGGCCGTGCGGAGCAAGGGCGCTACCCTCGCCGCGTTCCGTGAGGAGATCGATGCCTGCAAGAAGCACGGCCTGCGGGACCGGTTGCGGGAAATGATCCGCGCTCTGTGATTGACTCTTGATTAACGCTCTGTGTCACCTATATTGGTGACACGGGAATTGGCGTATGGCCATCACCCGGTTGGAGCCTGCCATGTCCAAGAGCCTCAAAATCCAGGTCGTCAATCCGACGGATCGCAACCGCGACTTCCTCGCCGACATCGCCTCGTTCTTCATGGATGGCGCCGTCCGCCGCGAGCTTCCCTACCTCAAGGACCTCCCCCACAAGATCTGGTTGTTGGCCAAGGAGGGCGACAAGGTCGTCGCCATCTCCGGCATCATCCCGCACGCCAACGGCGTCTCCGAGCTTTGCTCGCTCTACGTCGTCCCCTCCCACCGCAACACCGGCATCGCCGAGACCCTGGTGGCGCTGCGCCTCGCCATGGTCGAGGGAGCCCGGGTCATCCGCGTGGTCTGCGCCCCGGCCTCGTCCGGGCTCTACGCCGACAAGGGCATGCGCCAGGTCGCCAAGCGCGGCTCGTACGTCGTCCTGGAGAAGAAGGCGGCCGCGAAGTGATCGCCGCCCACTTATCCCCCGATGCCGCATCGAGGCGTCGGGCCGTCGAGGGATTCCTCGCGGCCTCCGGCGCCAAGCAGGCGATCTACGTTTGCCCCGAGGCCTCCGCCTGGAGGGCGTCGGACCTGTGCGGACGCGCCATGGTCGTGCCGTTCGAGCGCATGGAGGAGCGCGACACCTGGCTCACGCTCAACGCCATGGTCGGCCCCGGCACCGCGCTCGTGATGGAGTGCGTGAGCCGCTACCCCAAGATCACGTCTGGCAAGTTCGTCAATCTGCAGCGGCTGTCCAAGCAGGTCGGCCATCGCATGACGACCGACATCGTGCCGTTCACTCTGGGCGTCGAGTTCATCTACACGCCCTACAGCTACCTAGACCGCTCGATCCTCGGGTTCTCGCACTGGTACGCGTTCCGGGAGGGCAACCTGGAGGAGGGGCCGGACGGGGAGACGGTCTCGTCCCACGACCCGGCCCTGCTCGCCGGCAAGATCGCCGCGGTCACCACCTGCGACGGTCACTCGCTCCTGAGTGACCGCACCGTGCTGTCCGTAAATGCGGACGCGGCGGAGCATGCCGGCTACGCTGCCAAGAAGGCCGAGCTCTTCGAGGCGCACAGCAACCCGGGCAAGATCGTCACCCGGCTGGCGGACCACGCCCACGCGTTCCGGTCGAGGACCTCCGCCGTCGTCGACCACGTCCAGTCCCTGCGGGGGCTCGTCCTGGTCGTCACCAACCTCGGGTCCTACGCCGACAAGATGGGCAAGGCCCTGGCCAAGGCGGGCACGACGAACGCGGTGGCGACCTCGTTCGCCCTGGCGGTCGAGCGCCGCGATCTCGGCGAGTTCGACCACCTCGTCTACGCCGAGGCGCCCATCGTGAAATCCTACCTCGCCCTCGACATCGAGGCTGCGATGCGCCGGGACGCGACGGTGACTTTGGTCCGGGGGGACACCCGCGTCGACACATTCCTGCATGACCGCTGGGACCGGGAGACCGGTGCGATCACGGCCGTCACCACCGCACTCATGGAGGCCCGCCGTGGCTCGTAAGCTCTACCTCCCTAAGACCGTCGACGTGGCCCTCACCGAGCGCATGGCCTGGATCTTCGACACCTACCAGAACGTCGTCGTCTCGATCTCGGGCGGCAAGGACAGCACCGTCCTCATCGACGCCGCCCGCAAGGAAGCCGTCAGCCGGGGCCGGACGGTCACCGCCTTCTTCCTCGACCAGGAGGCTGAGTACGGCGCCACCATCGAGCACGTCCGGCACATTATGGCTCAGCCCGGGATCGTGCCGGCCTGGTACCAGGTGCCCCTGCGGATGACGAACGCCACGTCCTATGAGCAGGACATGCTGCACGCCTGGGAGCCGGGTGCGGAGTGGATGCGGCCGCAGGAAGCGGAATCGATCAAGGAGGCCGCCGGCGCGCCCGACCGCTTTCACGCCTTCTTCGAGTGGATGGAGGCCTCGGCCTCCGCCGGCACCGCCTTCCTCGTCGGCCTGCGGGCGGAGGAGGCCCTCAACCGCTACCGGGCCGTGACGAAGAACCCCGCCGTCCCGGGCATCAATTGGTCGAGCAGGACAAAGGGCGCGGCCGTCAAGCTCTACCCCCTGTACGACTTCACGTTCGAGGACATTTGGACCTACCTCGGCAAGAACGCCGTCCCCTACAACCGGGCCTACGATTGGATGTGGGCCAAGGGCCACGGCATCCAGGAACTGCGGGTCTCGAACCTGATCCACGAGCAGGCCTTCCACAGCCTGACAACGCTCCAGGAATTCGAGCACGAGACGTTCGAGGCACTGAACCGCCGCCTCGCCGGCGTCCACGCGGCCGCGCTCTATGCCGAGGAGCAGTCGGTCTACCAGACGCTCAAGCGCCCCAAGGCCTACCCGACCTGGGCCGCCTACCGCGACTTCCTCCTCCACACCCTGCCGGTCGACGTGGGCAAGTTCCGCACCCGCTTTGCCCGGCAGCCCGAGGCGGAGAACGTGGCGAGGTCCCAGTGCCGGGCTCTCCTCCTCAACGACCACGAAGGCAACCTGCCCATCGACACCACCGTCAAAGACCCCCGCGCCGCCCTCGCCAAATGGATGGAGATTCTGTGATGACCCGCATCGAAACCCTCACCGCCGCCCTCGTCCGTGAGATCGCCGGCCTGCCCCTGGCCGAGCAGGTCGAGGCCCTCAACTATGCCCGCCGGGAACTGCACGAGGTCTCCCCGTTCCGCTCGGAGCCGGTCGACCTGGTCACGTGGGTCCTGAACGACACCGTGGTCGCGAACGAGTACAACCCGAACAAAGTCGCCTCCCCGGAGATGGCCCTGCTGCATCGCTCGATCCGCGAGGACGGCTACACCCAGCCCATCGTGACGTTCCCCACCAGCAAGACCAGAATCGTCGTCGACGGGTTCCACCGGCATCGTGTCGGCAAGGAGAAGGCGGACGTCCGTGACCGGGTGCACGGCTATTTGCCGGTCGTCGGCATCGACAAGCCCATCGCCGAGCGCATGGCCTCGACGATCCGGCACAACCGGGCCAGGGGCAAGCACCAGGTCGATCTCATGTCGGAGATGGTGGTGAAGCTGGTCCAACTCGGTCAGTCCGATCAGGCCATCGCCAAGCAGTTGGGCCTGTCGGCGGACGAGCTCATCCGTCTCAAGGCGCAGACCGGCCTCGCGGCCCTCTTCGCGAACCAGCCGTTCGGTCGGTCGTGGGTCGCCATCGAGGGCGAGGACCTCCCCGTGGACGACGCGTTGGAGGTGGATGCATGAGCGTCCAGATCACCCTCGGCGGCCGCCCATTCACCACGCGCCTGGGCATGTGGGTCATCGCCAACAGCCCCTACTTTCGCATCGTCGACGTCGAGTATCTCGCACCCCCCTGGAGGGCTCCTAATGTCTCCCGCATCTGAAATCGTTCTGGATCTCCGCGCCACCCACGCTCGGGAACAAGACCCCGCCGGTGACGGCGAAACCATCAACCTCGGGTTCGTTACGGTGGGGGGCGAGAAGGGCGAATTGATCTACGTCGGCCGGGACGCCTGCATGCGCTCCGACCGCGGGATCGTCCCCCTCGAAAAGGAGCCGTACAATCTCGCCCTGGCCGAGCGCGTCGACGAGCTTGCGGGGGCGGTGTGGGGCGACGACTGGTCCCGCGCCCTGGCCGAGCTCGCGGGCATCAACCGCCGGACGACCGCGCGGGATCGCATCCGCAAATTCGGTCTGCCCCCGGCCTTGCTGTACGGACTGGTCAAGTTATCCGAACGCCATGACGCACGCGAGATCTCGGCCGTGGCGCGCGCTGTTGCGCGGTACTGGGACGTGCATAGGGACATGCCGTTGGACGAGCCGCTCATTGGGCTGCTCGACCTTTTGCGGGATTTCCGAGGGATCAACGCATTCGGTTATTGGACAAAGCTGTCGGACGTTGAGGATTTATTAGGAACTCCGGATTAGGGTTCCACTCTAGCTCCACTGACACAGGTCGGCAGGGCGTCTGGTAGAGAGAAGACCAATGACGAAGAACGCCCCCCGGGGTGCGCGCCCCCGTGCGCCCGAACCGTTTCCCGGAAACCACCCGCCATCCGTCGAGGAGCTCGATCACGGGCTCGATTTCTTCGACTGCGACCCAATCGCGGATGCGATCCATTGGTCGACGGGCCTCCTGCTGGATTTCCTCGATATCCACCCCCTCGTCAGGACAGCCCTGGAGAGGCTCTCATCGTGCTCAGTGTCGGTCCCGACACTATCTGCATGCGAGAGCGCGTGCGACGAGGTCGCGGACGATCTCAAGCTCCGTCCCGAGGACCGCGACAGGTATGCCGACTATGCCGCGCGCTGCGTGTATTACGCAGCTTTCCTGGGTGACCATGGCTGCGCGCTGAGGTGTGCCGTGCGGGTCTGGCAGGCCGCGATGGCGGGCGGCCACGGTGATCTCGGGCTCCGGAATCTCCTGACCACGCACGCGGAGATGATGTCCATCGCTGCGTATTGCGACGGGGGCGACTGGCGACCCAAGACCGAGCCGCGGTGGGCCCGCCAACAGGGGGATGCCCTGACGGCTCTACAGATCATCGCGCGAGTGCAGTGGCCCCAAAACGTTCGCCGGGGCCCCGCCCGGGACGACACCGGGTACGACCCCCGCGATGCGAACGAGGACGATCTGCCCGAGCGGGGTGAGGCGGGGCACGTCGTCCTCCGGTCGACGTCGCACCTGAACGCGGCCGCTCAGAAGGAGTGGAAGACGGTGGCCGGTGCCCTGCTGCCGCTCACCCCGGTGCCCGATCCCACGGAGGCCTCGACCACCCTCTCGCGGGAGTTCCCACACCTCCGGAGCGAGATCGACGGGATCCTGCGCACGCAGGTCGGAAGGCCATACGCTCGCCTGCCGTTCACGATTCTGGTCGGCGAACCGGGCGCCGGAAAGACACGGGCGGCCCGGCGGCTCTGCGAAATCCTCGGCCTCCCGGTCACGGTCTACAGCGCGGCTGGGTCGGCAGACGGGTCGATCATAGGTACGTCGCGCCAGTGGAACTCATCGAGGGCGTGCGTCCCCCTGCAGGCCATCCAGCGCGACCTCCGGGCGACCGTTGCCATCGTGGTTGACGAGCTCGACAAGGCGGGGAGCCGCTCGGACAACGGCCGCATCGTGGACGGGCTGCTCACGTTGATCGAGCCGGAGAACGCATCGCGGTACCACGATCCGTCCCTCGAATGTCCGGTCGACATCTCCCCCGTCTCGTGGATCGCCACGGCAAATTCCCTGGCCGGCATCCCTCAGGCGCTGCTCGACCGCGCCCGGATCGTGCACATGCCGAGCCCGACGAAGGCCGACTTGCCCGCCCTGGCCAAGTCCATCGCGGCGGACGTCCGGACGGAGAGGGGCGTCGATCTCGCCTGGATGCCCGACCTCGACGGCGATGAGATCGAGCTAGCCGCGAGGGCATGGACGAAGCCCTCGCTCAGGCAGTTGCGCAGGATAATCGAAACAATCCTTGCCGGGCGCGATGTGCTCGCCACGATGAATTAGGGAGATGATTGTGACAAAGGCTGAACGCGCAACAACTCTTCTCGAACTCGTCATGGCGACGCACCGGCATGGCAAGAACGGCATGCTCACGGACGCGGACGTCCAGGCGATCATCGCCCTGCTCAACGACCTCATGACCGGTGGCAGGGAGGCCCGCGATGCGGCGTGAGAGCCTCCCTGCGATCCGCGAGCGCGTGAGGGTCGCATGGTCGACCCGGCGGGCATGCGGCCTGATCGCCCTGGCGGTAGGCGTCAGGATCGACCGGATCATCGAGATGGAGGCGGCCGGTCGAGTCACCTCGCACGATGCGATCCGAATGGCCGCCGAGGCCGAAGCGGTGGCCCTGTGCCTGCCGCCCCTGCCTTTGCAGTGACCGACGTCTACCGGAATTTGACCCTCCGCTGCTGGTCGATCCGGGAACGCGGCCGCGTCGTCGCGCACGCCCCATCAGTAACCCTGGCAGGTGCCGTGATGGTCGTCCGGCCAGGGTCGCGGGCCAGGGTTTTACGGATCGGACATCGCGAGGTCCACGCGTGGATCCGGGGGGACCTCATCCCGCATGCGGGCGTCCCCCCGGTTGCCGTCAGACTCCGTTACCGGCCGTTCCTGGCCGGCCATTTCACCGACGATTGCGGCCTGCCCATCGAGGCGGCCGCGTTCGTCTTTCTCGACGAGGACGGCAGGGCATGGCACAGCGAAACCGGTACCCCGGCACTCGAATAGACATATCCGAACTCGCGGATCGCCCCCTGTTCCACGACTGGATCGTCGAGCCGGACGACCGGTCCGCGGATGGGGCGGTGCTCACCGGCACGGTCTACGGGCACCCCCGGTTCCCCGATGGGAGGGTCGTCACGACGTCGACCGTCCAGGCATTCGATGCGACCGCGGGCTGGGCGTTCTGCTACTCGACGGGTCTCGTCCGCCTGGGGCGGTGCTGGGACCCGGAGGCCTGCGAAACGGTGGACCTGATGTAGGCCAACCGCGGTACGCAAATGGGACGAATTCGGTAACTAGGGGAAAGGCACAACGGTTAATTTGCGTCCCGATGACGATTTTCTCGTCGGGCGGCAATTCGCCTGTCCCGAGACCCGAAGGTGGCAAAACGCCTGTCAGCTTTCCGGGCCCGTCCCAATGGGGGACACCGCCCCGGGGTGATCAGTTAACGACGACCGGCATCGAGCTCGCGTCGTACGCCTTGAGGATCCGGATGGTTTCGGGGGACTGCTTCGGGTTGTCGATGAACGCCCCAGAGTCGACGGCATCCAGCGATGTTGAACTAAGTGCTGCCACGGTGTCGATAACCCCGAAGAAGTAGGGTGCGGCGCTCGAACGGCGGGGCCTTCCGGTTTTGTGGCGGGAGCCATAATCATCGCGGAAGCGTCGTGCGATCCCTTCGCGTTCATCCTCGCACTTATCACAGTCATGGACCGCGCAATACTCGAACACCATGTCGACGGCCCTTTGGGCGATGTCATGAACGGCCTTACGGAATTACGGGACAGTCCGACCATCCGGCATCCGGGTCGGAACGTCGCAGAGCCTAACACTACTTTGGCGGAATGTTCTCAAGGGGGCTGGTTGAGGTCAGCGTCAAGTGCGGGCATCGCCGCGGTGGTGGCCGGCTGAGCTGATCCAGGATGGCTTGGCGGATCGCCGGCATCGGGGGCCGGGGCGGTGGGCAGGCGATTCTTTTTTCCGACCCGCTGCTGCGAGACGCCGGGACTGGAGGAAGGCGTAGGCCATCATCGTCATCAGCGCGTGTCGATGTAGTACGGTGTTCTTGGCCATGCTCAGCCCACCCGTTCAGTGCTGGGTACGTCGAACATCTCCAGGGTCAGGCGGGAGTCGAGGCGGTGGTTCAGAAGTGCCTGGAAGATGTCACGGCCACTCTCGACCGTGGGGATGATCCGACCTTGCGCATCGAAGGTGATGGCGAGGTTCATGCTTGCATGCTCGGCGAGAAGGCGCCTCATGAAGTCGGCGTTCTTGTAGTGCCCTTTTTGCTGGATCGCGACGGCACGGCGGAGGTGGATCTTGTTCGTCCCGACGTACTCGTCGAGGGGTCCAAGATCGGAGAAGATACGGAAGAAATCCGGCTCCTCCTTCAGTGTCGCAAACGCGACCTCGTGGCCCGCCTTGTAGGACAACACGGACTCGAATCGAGGTTTGCTCCTGACGAAGACCCGATCGTCGAGGACGAAAAAATCGAAGTCGGGCCGGATCGTGAAGACCGGCTCCTCATCGAGATCCAACTCCTCGTCCGTGAAAATCATCCTGATGAAGCCTGACGTCTTACGCGTCGACCACGAACCGTCGGTCTTACGGACGGCAAGAAGCGTTTTGTCGCCGTGAACGAACTTGGCGACGCAGAAGACGCTGTTCGCCAAGTCTTGGGGGCCCCGGACCTTCCGGGCCGGCGTGGGCTCGGAGGCTGCCCTGGAGATGAGGTGGGCGTGGGTCTCGTCCGCCTGCAGCGTAAGGGCGCTGGCCTCATTGTTCTGCGCCAGGATGTCGTACTCGATGGTCTCGGCGATGGGCTCGATGCACGTTGACCCTGACCCACCAAACTGGTCCGCGCTGAGCGCAAGTTTTTCGGGCATCCTGAACCCTGAAGGAGGGTGGATGCCATGCCTCGCAAACGCTTCACGAATGAACAGATCGCCTTCGCCCTGCGGCAGGCGGAGAACGGCGCTTCGGTGGACGAAGTCTGCCGGAAGATGGGCGTCTCCGAGCCGACCTTCTACCGCTGGAAGAAGCAATTCGTCGGCATGGGCGTGCCGGAGATCCGACGGCTCAAGCAGCTGGAGGACGAGAACAGCAAGCTCAAGCGGCTGGTCGCTGATCTGACGCTGGACCGCTCGATGCTGCAGGACGTGCTCAAACGAAAGTGGTGAGGCCCGCCGTTCGCCGTGAAGTCGCCGGTCACTTGCAGGTGACCTACGACATCAGTGAGCGTCGGGCCTGCCAGGCCACCGGCTTCGGCCGCTCGTCCCAGCGTTACAGGAAGCGAGCCGACCCGCAAGTCGCTCTGCGGATGCGGTTGAAGGAGCTGGCCGCCGCACGGGTCCGTTACGGCTACCGGCGGCTGCACATCCTGCTGCGACGGGAGGGCTGGGAGGTGAACCACAAGCGCACCTACCGGATCTACCGCGACGAGGGGCTATCGATCCGGTCAAAGCTGCCTAAGCGTAAGCGAGCTTGGCGTTATCGTCAGGGTCGACCAGGGATCGGTGGGCCCAATGAGGTGTGGGCGATGGACTTCGTATCCGACCGCATCTTCGACGGACGTCCATTCCGGATCTTGACCGTCGTCGATTGCCACACGCGAGAGGCGCTCTCACTCACACCAAGAGCCAACTTCCGCGCCTACCAAGTGACCGAGGCGCTCGACACCTTGGTCAAGCTGAGGGGACGGCCCAAGAGCTTACGGGTCGACAATGGGCCGGAGTTCGCCGGTCGCATGCTCGACCAGTGGGCCTACCTGAACGGAGTTGAGATCGACTTCTCCCGACCGGGCAAGCCGACCGACAACGCCTACATCGAGTCGTTCAACGGCCGCCTACGGGCGGAATGCCTGAACGCTTCGTGGTTCCTGTCGCTAGCGGATGCTCGCGAGCGCATTGAGGACTGGAGGTGCCACTACAACGAAGATCGCCCCCACACGGCCCTGGGCGGCTTGACGCCCCGAGCCTTCGCCGACCAAGCTGTCACAGCCCGAGAGCTTGCATAGGCCGTGGACCACAAACGGGGTCAACTCCAATATGGCGCGAGGCCATACCTCAGGGAGGACCACTTTTCAGGGGGCAGGCCAGTCCCGTTCGGGACAGCTCGGAAGGCTTTCATCACGACACCACCATCGGAGCCGCAGGTTCGCCCAGCGCGCTCGGGTCAAAAGAAAGGGCGCCCTGAGGCGCCCTTAGTCAATAGTTTAGGCAATTTAGAATTGCCGCCGGATTATATAAAACGTTTCCACTGTATTTTTTAAGATCATATGATGTCGACTACTGCAACCTTAAACTATCAAAAAGTCCTCATAGCCCGGAGTAGTGCCTGCACCCGAGTAATATAAAAGCGCGAAGGGGACGGCAGCAGCAGAACCGCTGCCATCTGAGTCATAGTACAAGCTTTGAGTAGACGTGCTATATATAATCCTGACGTCGGATGTTGCAGCGACGATTGTGCTACCCGACTGGTAAGCTTGAGCGGATAACGCTCCCTGGCTCAACCCCTTAAATATGCTGGAACTAAGATGAATCATATCTTGATCCATCCCGTTAAATTGAGAAATCCTGTCGAAGTTATCGGGCCCTAACGCCGAACTGAAAACAAGGACATCTTTATCAGAAATATCACTTGCCCCAGACAGGGTGATTGCGTCAGATCCACCTCCAGAATTGATAACATTACTTCCAGGACTTGCGTATATTACATTTTCAAGACTATTACCCGTGATATTAATGTTTCCCGCTCCGTTAATCGTTATATTTTCGACTTGAAGGCCCGCAAGTGAGTATGTAACGGATGTAATTATAGTGTCCGTCCCACCATTTGCTCCCTCAACAACCTTATCTAACGAGTTATCTACATAGTATGTATCGTTACCGCCAAGGCCGATCAGCTGATCTGCACCTTCCCTCCCATCAATCCGATTATCGCCGTCGTTGCCAGTTATTGAGTTGGACACCGCAGTGCCGAAGAGATCCCAGCTGTCACCGTCATTTCGTGACAAGGCGTTCAAAACACCATTTTCCACATTAATGTAATTTGCCAAATCAAATTCAAAATTCGCATATATCGTATCTATACCCTGATTTTTCAGCTCAATGACCGTATCCCCATATATTGTAGGATCAGCATCCGGATCTGGCCTGACATCAAGAGCAGTGCTTCTCAGAATATAAGTGTCGTCGCCCAATCCGCCGGTAAGAGTATCGTATCCCCGTCCGCCGTCCAAACGATCATTGCCTGCATCACCGACAAAGATATCGTCATTCGAAGTCCCGACGAAACGGTCGTCTCCAAGCCCGCCAAAAACTGTTCCCTCGACCGTTCCGCCTTGGCGGGCGTCATAGACGTCGTCCCCCCCGCCCATTGATACGTCACCAACCATTCTTCCACTGTTCACAATGCGATCAGACGCTATGTTATTATCGCCACCGAAGAAGCTGAATAGACCACCTTCGATATATCCTGTATTTCGGAGCACCAAACCTTCGGTATCACCACCAGATAGCGAATGGGCCACGCCGTAGCTATTCGCGAATACCTCGCCATCATTATTTACTGTCGACTTGTATTTATTAGATATGCCCGACATCAGAATGCCGTAAATGTCGCCTTGAACTTCACCGTTAATAGTAACAACGCTGTTGTAACCGTACACTGCGACACCCGCGTTATTTATACCTACGGATACGCCCGAAGAATATATTAGCACCCTTTGATCGTGGTCAATCGAACTGCTGTCGCCGAGGCGAATGCCATTCCTATCACCAACAATATACCCGCCTATCAATGCGTCATGTTCGCTGCCGAAACCTCTTATGCCATCATCATAACTGGATATGACATTCACGTCGGAATAAACGTAGACGTCAGTGAGGCCTGTGCTCGCCGAACTTAATTCGACACCCGGAGTTCCTGCGGTCGTGGCTTCAATATCTGCCCGAACATATTTCGTACCCATTGCCACCCGCTCCACACTTATCGCCCGATGTGATTCGGCGCCGTCGATATTGTATATTGCACACCGCTTAGAAGATAGTAGCTCTTGAGCATTGCAACTCAGAATCGATTTTCAAACTTACCTGTGGCTTTCTGCCCTCACTGTCCGTCGTCAGATGATTTGGGACATTCTGCGAAGTTCAGGAGCGGAGGCTCTGGTCCATCTGGGGTAAGAGGTTAGGCGGCCTGCGCGTGGTGG
>NZ_LMME01000017.1:0-32259 GCF_001422125.1 Methylobacterium sp. Leaf85
CTATTCCCGACCACCGAGCGCGCCTGCCTGTTCTGCCAGGCGTGGCGCCATTGGGATCGCCAGGCCGTGTCCAGCGATGCCGGTCGAACCATCCGTTACGAGCCGACCGGCCAGTGCCGGGCGAACCCGCCGACCATCAACCGCCGTGAGGTCAGCTCCACCAATGCGGAGTGGCCCGTCGTGACCGCCTCTGACTGGTGCATGAGCTTCAGCCCCACCGGCGAGATCTACGAGACGGAGGTGGCGGCATGAGCAAGAAGGTCATCACCTTCCCGGGCATGGCCGTCGTCGGTTCCGACACCCCGCCTGGTCTCGGCGTGGTCGTTGCCCCGCTCGGCGACGAGATCGTTGCGTGGGTCCGCACCAAGCGAGGGTTCCGCGCCCTGGAGCGGACCCCGAGTTGGGAACATGCTGTCGCCGATGGTCGGGCCTACGCTGAGCGGCACGGCATCCCGTTCCGGTTTCAGAACGTCGAGTACACCGGCGGCGACCCCGATCGGGTCAGGCGCGATGCGGGTGAAGTCTACGTGATCCCCGGACCCCAGGGGTCGGCGGCGTGGGACATCGTGCACGTCAGCGCCTCTGCGGACTCTGCCGCCACCATCGGCCGCGCCGCATCCTTCATCGAGGCTGTCAGCGAAGGCCGCCGCCTCGCCGGCGAGATGGGCGCCGCCTTCCATGGCGAAGATGCGGAGCCGCCCGCCGCATGAATGCCAGCCCCCCGCTCGCCGCCGATCCGGTCGCCGTCCACGCATTCTGTGAGACGGTCCACAACGCCGCCGCTGTCGCACTGGAAGGGGCGAACCGGCCCGGCATGATGCAGCTCGTCCGCATCCACCCGGCGGACGGGAGCACGATGACGACGCAGTTCAAGATCGGCGAGATCGATCTGATGACCCGCCACGCCGTGCTGCACGCGGACGCGGGGTTCAACGTCTACGTCGAGGCCAGGACCGTCGAGGAGGGCGCGGCCAAGCGCGGCAACGCCAGCACGACGCGAGGCGTGTTCGCCTTCGTGGTCGACGCCGACAACGACAAGGGTAAGGGCGGGCACACGGGCGTGCAGCCCTCGCTCGCGGTCGAGACCAGCCCAGGCAACGCCCACCACTGGCTGTTCCTCAGCCGGGCGTTGACGGCCGACCAAGCCAAGCCCCTCGGCGAAGCCATCCGCCACAAGACCGGCGCCGACTCCGCTACCGGCGTTGTGACCCAGCCCTATCGCGTGGCCGGAACCCCGAACTACCCCGGCAAGACGAAGATCGCTCGCGGTCGTGTCGCCACTCAGACACGAATCCTCGAACACCACGGCAAGGCATGGTCCGCCGATGAATTGCAGGCCGCGTTCCCGGCCAAACCGAAGCCCGAGCCGAGCCAAGGGACCAGACCCTCCGGCGCGAGCGGACGCACCAGCAACCGAGTCGAGGATCTGGTCTCCGATACCGGCGCCGACCGATCCGAGCGGTTTCACGCCGCCGTCGATACCGCCTTCAAGGACGGGCTCACCCCCGACGACCTCGAAGCCCTCATGCGCCAGCACCCCGAGGGATGCGGCGGCAAATACTTGGAGCCCTACGACCGTCTCGCCCGCGAGATCGAACGCTCATGGGACAAGGTAGAGGCGAAGGCCGAGGAGGTCCGGCAGGCCGCCAGCAAACCGGCCTACGAGGACGGATCGAGCCCGGTCGAGACCGCACGGCACGCAGTAGCCGAAGGCGTGCAACGCTTCATCGAGGCCGCCACCGCCTACCGGCTTGCAGCCGACGACGAGGCCGAGCCTCCGGTTCACGCCCTCCCCGTCTCTACCGGTGTCGGTAAGACCCGCGTCACCGCCCGCACCATCGCCGAGCACATCGTCAGCCGCCAGGACACGGGCAGGCCCGCCAAGCCGATCCTGTACGCCGTCCCGACCCACCGTCTCGGCAACGAGATCGAGGCGCAGTTTGCCGAGCATGGCGTCATGGCTCGCGTCTTTCGCGGGCGCAGCGCGGACGATCCGGCCCGGCCGGGCGAATTCATGTGCGACGACCTAGAGGCGGTGAAGATCGCCCTGAGCATGGGCGCCCCGGTCGGGAAGAGCTGTTGCAAGACGAAGCTGGAGAACGGCACCGAGGCGCGTTGCCAGTTCTTCGGCCAGTGCTCCTATCAGGCCCAGATGACGGCCGGACCCGAGGTGTGGATCGTCGCGCACCAGATGCTGTTCCAGGCGACCACGGCCCTCGGCAAGGTCGAGATGGTCGTCATCGACGAGGGGTTCTGGCAGACCGGCATCCGCATTCCGAAACGCGGTCTCACGCTGGACGAGATCGGGGCCGTCGTCGCCACGAGCAGTTCCGCCCGCGACTACCTCGCCAACGATGTCGAGGTGTACCGCGCCCAATTCGCCCGCGCCCTGAAACGCCAGGGCCAGCCCGGCGGGGTGCGCCGCGCCGACCTCATCGCCGAAGGGATGACCGTCGAGCGATGCACGGACGCCATCTCGGCCGAATGGCAGCTCAAGGACAAGGTTGCGATCTGGCCGGGGATGCCGAAGGCCGACCGCAGGATTGCCGCCAGGGCCGCCGACAAGGCCCGCCACTCCCAAGCCTTCATCACGCTCTGGAATGCCGCTCGCGGGCTACTCTACGACGAGGAGGTCGAGGTCTCGGGCCGGCTCTACATCGACACCCGCGACGACGACGATGGCCGGGTGCTCGTCGCCAAGGCCCGCAGCCTTAAGAGCGTCCCGAAGCAGTGGCGCAAGCCGACGCTGATCCTCGACGCCACCCTTCCCAGCTTGGAAATCCTACAGGCGTTCTACCCGGAGGTAGAGCCCGCCCCCGCGATCGAGGCCGCAATGCCTCACGTCCGCGTGCGCCAGGTCATCGACTCCCCGACCTCCGGCCGGAAGCTGAAACCCGACGAGGATGGAAGCGCCGGCCGGAACCTGCGGGCGATCCGTCGTGAGATCCTAAGGCGGTTCCTCGCCGTCGGCCGGACCCCGGTTCTCGTCATCGCGCAGAAGGCCATCTCGGAATGGCTCCGGTCGAGCGGACTGCCCGCCGGGATCAGCACCGAGCATTTCAACAACGTCGCCGGCCTGGACCAATACCGCGCCGTTCGCGGCTTGATCGTTGTCGGCCGCACCCTGCCCTCGCCCCTCGCCGTCGAGGCATTGGCCGGCGCCATCACCGGCAAGGACATCGAGAAGGCGGACCCTTGGTATCCGAAGCCGGTCAAAGGGCTGCGGACCCGCGACGGCTACCCGGTCGGGATGGAGTGCGAGGCACACCCCGACCCGGTAGCCGACGCCTGCCGCTGGCAGATCTGTGAGGGCGAGCTGATGCAGGCCCTCGGCCGCGCCCGTGGCGTCAACCGCACCGCCGCTGATCCCCTCGACATCGACATCATCGCCAACGTCGTCCTGCCGATGACGGTGGACGTGGCCGAGCCCTGGAACCCGCCCGGCGAGGAGATCGAGATGCAGATTGAAGGCGTCGTCCTCGACAGCGCCGCCGACATGGCCGCGGCTTGGCCTGATGTCTGGGCGACGGACCAAGCCGCGAGGCACTGGGTCCACCGGCGCGCGGAGGAAGTCCGTCACAGCGTTCCGGATCCCTATAAGAACTCTCTTTATATAGGGATCCGGAACGCTGTGGCCTTCCGCTACCAGCGGCCGGGCGCCCGCCAGAAATGGCGAACCGGGGCCTATGACCCGGCTGTTGTCCCTGATCCAATGGGGTGGTTGGAAAGCAGGCTCGGCCCGTTGGCCGGATTCCATATCGTTGAGACTGCCACGCAGCCGGCCGCTGACGAGCCCGATCAGCCTCGCGCCGCCGACTACGCCCCCGCCCTCGTCGCGCGCTTCCGCCTCGTCGCTGAGACGCCGGCCGCCGACTTCAGGCCAGAGCCGGTCAAGGCCGAGGTGGTGCGCTGGGATCTGAAGATGCCTGGCCCTAGCAGCTTCTACGCCCACCTTGTCGCCGCCTTGCCGCCGGTTGAGCCTGGGATTGCCGCAGAGCGCGGCGAACCGCGGGCCAACCGAGTTTCAGCGCAACTTGCGCCGAAATTCACCCGCCCTGTTCCGGTCCCCGCCTACGGGGTGCGCCCCTGATCCCCCCCGGCGACCAGTGGGGACCGTTCGCCCCCAACATCGACCCGGCCGAGCGCCGCGCCCGGTTGCGCAGCCTCCGCGCTTTGAGCCGCGTCTACGCTGGCCCCCGCGCCCTCACCCTCTGCCAGCTACTCGCCCAGGCCGAGACAGACCCCGACGCCCTGCCGCCGGCCAGCCGCGCCCTCAACCGCCTCGAACCGCTCGACCGGCGCCGGATCTTAAGCAGCTTTGCCAACCTCGCCACCACCGCCTGAAAGGGATCGACGATGCAGACCGAAACGACCTTTGCCCCGTCCGCCGGCTCACCCCTCGCCCCGATCCTGTCGGGCCTCATCGCCCTCGTGGTTGCCATGGATGGGCATAAGGCGCCGAGCGCCGCCGCCACTGCCTTTCACAAGGCCATCCGCAGGAAGGGGTACGAACTCGCGCAGGTCGCTGGCATTGAGGTTCTGGACTACGCGCTGGCCTTCATCCGCGATCAGGCCCCGAACCCAACCACGGCCGACCACCGAGAGGCGGTCCTGACGGAGGCATGGGCCGGCCTCGCGGGGTGGCGGTCATGATCCCGCACACGAAAACGGCGAGGCTCTCGCCCCGCCGTCGGTCATCTAAAGAGTGTAGAGGTTTAGCGACCGCCACCCGAAGTCTGGCCGTACTGCTGGACCGGGAAGTTCGGCTGGTTGGCGTTGCCTTCCTGGGCCGAGTCGTGGCCCCGGCTGTACCCGATCGAGCCGGTGGTGAGATCGTCATCGGCCGCAGCGGAGGACATCACGTCATAGGCCGGGACCTGCCCCCGTGCGAGATAGGTCTTGGCAAGGGCGGGCGAAGCAATGGCGCTGACGCTCAGAACGACAGCAGCAACAGCAGAAGCAATACGAGTGTTCATGGCACAATCCACTTGGGTTTGCGCGGTCTCCGTCGAATGGCGGTGGGCCGTGACTTGTTCAGTGACCTTGATCTAGGCTTGCCAGAAACCGAACGACGTGCGGTTCAGCACTCGCTCACACACCAATCAGCTTTCGGATTTTGAGCATGACCCCAACCGAACAGGCCGCCTACCTCCGAGGCGTGAAGGATGCCCGCGAAATGGCGATGGTTGCCGCCATCACCATCGAGGCCCGCGACGATCACCGTGACCTACGCCAGAAGGCGGCCGCCGCAGCGCTCCATGGCCTCGCCGAGGGATTGGCGCGGCTCATCCCTTCCTCGAAGCCGAATGTGGATCGGACTTCTACTTGAGCGCCGGGCTCGCCTTGATCGCGGATGCACCAAGGGCATGGCTCATTGCAACTAGAAGCCATCATAAACGACCATAAGCAACAGAAAGAAACAATTAAGAAATTGAGCCATTCCAAATCAACGCAACACACAGCCATACTGTGCTGTTACTATCTCTCATCCAGGAGAGATGACCTTGCCCGTCGCCTACCCCAGCCATCTGTACATCCGAGTAGATCGAAGCCTGAGAGAAGATCTCCAGGCGGTAGCCCAGCGCGATGGCGTCAGCGTGAGCTGGGTCGGCCGTAGATTCCTTCGCGATGGCATCGAGCGCGCCACCGCGGCGTCATCCCCGGTCCAATCCACCAATGCCCCAAGCGGGCAGGCAGGAGCATGATGGTCGATCTGTCCAAGCTCACCCCTGAGGTACGCGAGCGATCCCGCGCCGAGTTCATGGACCGGCTACGGGCGCGAGTGCTGGCCAGCGTGACGCCCGCGCAGCAAGCGCAGATCGCCGCCAATGTCGAACAGATCCGGCGCCAGACGGAGCCGGGCCATTTCACCCTCAAGGATGGGATCGCCTAGCATGGCCACCGAGAAGAAGATCGGCAGCGTCGTCTATCGCTGCGACAAGCTACCCGCCGAAGACGGGCTCAAGCTCTACCTGCGCATGAACACCGTGTTCGCGGGCGACGCCATGATGATCGGCACCATCGCTTCCGACGATCCTGTGGCCCATGCCCGAACGGCTTTCCTGCAAGGATCAATGGGCCAGACCCTCGACGCCGACGCTGTGGCGAGCCTCATCAAGGAAGCGGTCGGCCTTTGTCGCGTCGGATCGGACCCCGCCATCCTCGGCGTGAAGCCGCAGACCATGGAGGAGGCGATCGACGTGGCCTGGTATGCGCTCGGGGTCCAGTTCCGGGATTTTATCGTCGCCGGCCTGGCAAAAGCTTAGGCCGGTACAATGCCGACGGTCCTTCCCTGGCCCTGACGCTGCAAGAGATCGACACCGTCGCGCCGAACCTCGGCGATGACATGATGCTCTATCTGCTTCGCCCCACGCCCGGCATGACTAACCCGCCGCTTTGCACGCTCCACGAGTTGCGGACCATCTACACGTTGGACGACCTCGCCAACATGCATGAGTTGATCGACCTTCAGGATGCACAGTCGGCGAAGGCCGCGAGCATCAGGAAGAAGGAGATCGACGCGAGCCGAAGAAAGACCCGCTGATGGTCATCGAAGAACTCATTGCAAAGCTTGGTCTCAAGTTTTCCGGCGGGAACGACGCCGCAAAGTTCATCCGTGAGCTCGACAGGATCAAGCGAGCGACGAAGGACGTCAGCAAGGGGCTGAACGTCGGCCTGAACGCTCGCACGACCGGCCTCTCACGCATCTCAGGGGATGCGGATCGCGCGGCCCGCTCGCTCCGGGCAATGCGCCGGGAGGCAGAGCGCGCGGCGCGGGTAAAGTTCGGGACGGTCGGCATTCCAGGTCCGAGCCCGACTGGCGGGCGAGGCCCTGGCGCAGGGCGTGTGGCCGCGAGAGCAGCCGAGACCGGCGGCGGCGGCTTGAACCTCGTCGCGACGCTTGGCGGTGTGGTGACCTCGCTCAATCGCTTTGGCACGCTGGAAGCCGCTCAGATCGAACTGGCGAAGACCACCGAGAAGACGAAGGCGGAGACACAGCCGGCCGTTGACCGCTTCCTTATCGAGGGGCCGAAGTACGGCACGACCGGCAAGGCCCTGGTCGGGGCAGCCTCCGCCTACGCTGCCGCCGGTGTGGACTATGACACGTCCATCGCTTCGGCCGAGTTGACCGCGAAAGCCGCGAAGGCGGGGTCCGTCGAGATCGACAAGGCCGCGCAAGCCGCCATCGTGTTCATGCAGAACCTCGGCGTGAAGGTCGAGCAACTGGAAACCGCCTTCGACTACTCGATCAAGGGCGGCAAGCTGGGAAAGGCCGAGTTCAAGGAGTCGGCCGGCGTCATGCCGGAGCTCGCGGCGTCGGGCGCCAAGATCGGCCTGGAAGGGTTGAAGGGCGTTCGCGACATCATCGCAGCACTGACGGTCGTCCGCGAGGGCACAGCGACCACGGCCCAGGCTGCCGACTTCCTCCGTGACTTCATGGAGAAGATGTCAGCGCCGGTCACGGTGAAAGCCTTCAAAAAGGCCGGCATCGACATCGAGAGGGAGATGAAGGACGCGGACAAAGGCGGGGTCTCTCGGATGGATCGCACGCTCGATCTCGCGGCCCGCTACAGCAAGGGCGACGCCTTCCGCGAGGCTGAGATCTTCGGGGATCTCCAGGCCCGCAACGCCATGAGCGGCCTGCTCAAGAAGCGCGACAAGTACGAGGAGTTCAAGAGCACCATCGAGCGCGAGGCACCCGGCACGATGCAGGCCGACCTCGCGAAGACGATGGACGGCTTTAACAGCAGCGTGGAACGAGCCGGGGCGACGCTGGATCGCGTGTTCGTTCGGCTTGGCGAGATGATGGCGCCGACCGCGAAGGCGATCCTCGATGTCGGGAGCGCAGCGCAGCAGGCTGCGGCGGATGGCAAGGGTTCGACCTCTGCGGAGACGAACGCCACTGTCGAGAAGCTGAACCGACTGCTCGGTGCCCCGCCGACCTACAAGCGCATTCTCGGCGAGTATGGCGGAATCACCGCAAAGGACTTCAACGAGCGGTATGCGGGCGCCGCCGAACCAAGCAAGCTGACTTTCAGTCTCCCTCAGGTCCAGGCCGTCGCAGCGATCTTAGACAAGCGGTCGGCGCCGGTAGCGCAGGCCGCCGACAGTGCCGCCAAACCCGCCCCCGTCGTTCAACCCGCTTCGCCGGCTCAAGCCCAAAAGCCGACCTTCAGCCCGCAGGCGCAGGGAATGACGCCGCCCACGTTCGGCTCGCCTGCGGACCGCATGAATTGGCTTAGCAAGGGCGCGGCCGGTGGCACGACCATCACGAACACCTACACTGACACCGGCAACGACCACCGCACGCAGACAGTGAACATTCACCAGACGGTCAACGATCAGGCGCAAGTGGCCCAGGCAGCAGCTACGGCGGCGAAGAATGCGATCTCCTCAATGGGGGCCTCCATCGTGAAGGGGGGCAGCGCTTCCACTGGCGCTGCGAATGCCCCCTAACCCTTAGGCGCTCGCCACCCGGCCGCCCTGGCCTCATCCTCGGAGCAGAACATGCGCTCGCCGGCCTTCTCGCTGATCCGGGTGCGGTCATAGTCGCGCGATCCGGGGACGTGGAAGACCTTCTCGCCCTTCCGGCTAATGTTGCCTTTGATCGTGCAGCCATCGGCCCTGGCGGGCTCCTGGCGGCCTTCTGAGCCCCCTTCACGCTTTGCCTTGCGCCACTCGCTCGGCTCCTGGAACGTGCCGGCCCAGATGCCCCGCTTGATGGCCTTCGCCGTCGTCTCGGCCGGGACATAGTCGAGGGAATACCGCCGATAGGCGATGGCGTAGCCCTGAGCGACCATCCACTCGTTGAGATCCTCGGCACCCTTCCGGCAGACGGCGACGGTGCGGCTATACTTGTCGGTGTCGCGAGGGTCGCAAGACACGGTTGCGGCCCCGATCTGGTCGGCCAACGCGAGCGCGGCAGCCTGTCCGCAGCGGTAGTCCTTGCCTGCACCATCCTGGCAGAGTTGTGCGCTCTCCGGCGCATCGATGCCATGAAGCCGGATCTTCGTGTCATGGATCACGAGGGTGTCACCATCGGTGACGCTGGCGCGTCCAACGATGGGTTCAGCGGCTAGAGCAGGCGAAGCGAGAAGAAGGGCGAGCCCAAGCGCACGAGCAATCATCGGTTGGCGCAGAGTTTGAACTGATAGGCCAAATCCTCTGTAGCTTCGAGCATCTCACGCATTGCCGGAAGGGCCATTGCGCGAGAGCGGTCGAACCTATCGGAAGCCTCTTTGAGACTACCCGTCGCCTTGGCTCCGAAGCTCACGTCTTTGCCACGGCGGAGCGTTGCGGCGAACGCTGCGACATCCTTGGAACCATCGCCGACCACCTCCGCAGCTTCAGCACATTCCGCTTTCGTGTAAGGCGCGGCCATAGCCGGCGAGGCGACGCTCAAGGCGGCGAAGACAAGGGTAATGCGCATCCCGGCAAGATAGCTGCCGACGTGCGGTTGTCGATATCAACAGGGCGAGCTAGGCCAGCCTGATGTCCAAGCTTGGCGCACTCCTCGACCGCCTCAAGGCTCATCAGCACGTTCTGATCGTTGCGGCTGCCGAACACGACTCGATGCCGGCCGACAGCGTTCTCAAGCGCATTGCAGAGCTTGAGAACGCGATCGCAGCCGTCGAGGCATTGGCGGGGGAGGAAGATGGAGAGTAGGGGCCGCATCCAGGAGGCAACGGGAAAGCCGTAGGGTCTAGTTAGTACGGCTTCACGACGAGACACCAATAATAGCGCAATCGCAGCCTACTGCTGACCGTCCTGCTTCTTCTGAGTGTCAGGCTTCGGCGCACCGTTCTGCTGGTTCATGATGGCGTCCCGCACACCTGTGATGGTCGGCACGGCTTTCTCACCGAGGAGGCCCATTACGATCACGCCACCAATGATAATAGGGGCCAAGATAGCCGTGCCCAATGCAATGAACGATTGGCGCCAAAACCCCCCGGCAGCTTTGACCTCTCGGATCACCGTCGTTTCAAGTGCATCCAGCTTTGCTTTCGCAATATCCCCGGCCATGTATTCTCGGGCTGCCACATCGAAGATGCTCGCTGCCCGACTTCTCATCTGATCGAATTGGTGCGGAGGAATATCTGCGATCCAGGTATCAATCTCCGCGGGCGTAGGCAGCGTGCCGCCATTTGCGTTAGTTCGGAGCTGGAGCCATTGACTCCGGTCGAACGCGAATGTCGCGTAAGCCAGCAAGTCAAGCGCGGCGTGGCCAGTACCTTTGGTGACAAGCTGCTCGAACGCCTCATGATCGTTAGCGGGCATCAGTCGACCGAACGCTCTGGACGAGCGACTACATGCGCTGACGGAATCCTCGTCTGGAAGGCCCCTGTGGCCGCGCTTCCGGCATCAAGTGCCTGCGCTACGCGTTCGACGAGATCAGCGGTGATAGGGTTGTGATCGCTATCAGCTTCAGGCTTGTCGATCCTGGCAGTCCGCCCAGATTTGCCGGCCTTGCGCTTTAGGAAATCGGGCTTGCGCCCTATGACTGTCGACCCAGGTCCACTGAACAGTGCCTCTATAGCTTCCCGAATTCCATTCTTGTTCGACATTATTGCCTCCGCGAAACGGGCCGGTGTCACCACCAGCAGCCACCCCGCATGTCCTGAGTCCCGTCATAATGGACTGTCCGCGGGACGGTCCACGGACAGTCCACCATAACGTACTCGCGTAAGGGAGTCTTACAAGTGCGCATTGTGACAGCGCGCCTTTGATCGATACGATCACGCCCGTTGAACGGGAGCCGTGCGCATGAACTTCGTTGCCATCGACATCGAGACAGCCAATCCCGATCAGTCGAGCGTCTGTGCCATCGGGCTTGTTGTCTTCGAGGGCGGAAAGATCGTTGAGGAGCGGCACACGCTCGTCGATCCGGAGGACGAGTTCTCCCGACATCACACGCGGCTACACGGCATTTCGGCGGACTATGTGAAAGGCAAGCCGACCGTGCCGGAGATCCTGAACGACCTCGGCAGCACATTCGGCGCCGGAACCATGGTGCATCACGGCCCCTTCGACCGCATTGGATTCCGTCGTGCCTTCGCCAAGCACGGGCATCCGCCCTGGCCGTGTCGTTGGCTCGATAATCTGATGGTTGCGCGTCGGACGTGGTTCGAGCACGCCGGTGCTGGCGGTTACGGGCTCAAGTTCCTGTCCCGGCATTACGGCATCCCACTCGTCGACCATCACGACCCCGTTCACGATGCACGTGCTGCTGGCCTTCTATTCCTCCGGGCCAGCGAGGAAGCCGGCCGATCTGTCGATGATTGGCTCGTTCGGGTCCGCGAGCCCATCGGCAGGCCCCGGTCCGGGGTGACGACATCAGCCCAAGTGCTCGCCGAGGTGCTGGCGAACGAGGTCATCGTCTTCACAGGCAAGCTCAGCGTCGAGCGGGATGTTGCCAAGGAAGAAGCGCGAGCCGCCGGCTTCGACGTCGCTGACAACGTCACGAAGAAGACGACAATCCTCGTCGTCGGCGACCAGGACCTCCGTCGCCTTGCGGGAAAGGCTGTTAGCGGCTCGCAACTGAAGGCCGAAAAGCTCGTCGACCAGGGGCAGTCCATCCGCATCGTCACGGAATCGGACTTCCGGGATCTGATCGCCGTGTAACGGCCGCTGCAGCGGCAGTGCTTACATCGGTAGTGGGTCAGTTTTGGATTTCTTGATCAGCAGGCGGATGAACCGAGAGGAGGGAAGCGGCGATCTAGGGCTGGCTCACCTACCCTCACGTGGCTTGACCGTATTAGCGGTCTCATATGCGGCCACGTCCGCCGCCGAGATGCGGGTTAACCTCCCGCCGTACTTGAATGCCGCCAACTGCCCCCGCTTGATCATGTTGCGGACGAGCTGACCGCTGCACTTCCACCGCTCGGCCAGACTCTCGGGTGTGTAGACGTTGTGGTAGCCGGGCCATTGCTCAGACATCAGAGGTGACGTCGTCTTCTTGCGCGCCGGCGGTTCGTCGATCGGGAGCGCTTCGAATACAGCGTCGAGAGACGTTCGATCCCAGACGAAGGCATCACCAAGCCGCCGTGGAGGCGGAAGTCTACCCGCCTGAACGAGTGCACTGAAAGAATCCAGGCTCAGGCCAATATACCGAGCGGCCGCAGCGCGGTCGAGACCGCGTGGTGGATACGCATAGGGGTCGATAATGGCGGTCATGACAGAAGGCTCGTAGCGTCTTCCGCCCTATGGATCAGCAGTATTCCTTACACAGGCACGGCTCGGCTACGAACCAGACCACGGATGGCTCGGAAGGGAAGCGTCAGGACCGTGAGGCAGGCGCCCAGCGCCAGGACCACGAAGACCGACAGGATCGCCGTCAAGATTTTGATCATAGGCGTGCTCGCTCCGGTGTGCAGCGGGACAGGCCCCGCACCGCAGCCACGATCCTCCTGAAGTTCGGCAAGAGTGTGTGCTAGCCAGCTCAGGCTATCGGGATGCGCGCGTCCGCCCTACTGGCCAGCCACATCCACTCACCACCCTGACGAGACCGATGCACATACGAAAAACGCCCCAGGAGAAGCTCCTAGGGCGTCTGTTGGCTGAGCGACCAGCTGGATCGGGCCGGGGATGCTCAGGCAGATGATATAAGACGAAAAGCCTTAGTAAGATCCGAACTTGTAGTTCAGGCCGGCGCGGACGACGGCGAACTCGCTCTCGCGAGCGGTGACCGAACGGCTGAGCGTAAGAACGTTGGTAGCTGGGTTGAACACCGAGCGTTCGCCGGTACGGCCTTCGTTCTCGAGGTTCACGTACAGGCCTTCGACCTTCAGGGTCACGGCCGACGACTTGAAGAAGTTGAAGAACGAGTCGGTGGGCATGGCGTACTCGAAACCGCCACCAGCCGTGTAGCCGGTGCGGAAGTCGTCGCGGCCAGTGCCGCCGTCGCCGTAGGCAAAGCCGCCGGTGCCGTAGAACAGGACGCGATCGAAGGCGTAGCCGAGACGACCGCGGACGGTGCCGAAGAAATTCATCTCGTTGCCCGGGACGCGGACACCGACGGGGCTGTTGAGAGCGCCGGCGACGGGGCTGATGGTGCCGGTCACAGTGCGGCTCTTGTTGCCGAAGTCGGTGTACTGAGCGTCAGCTTCGATACCGACGACCACGCCCGAACCCGGGGTGAACTGGTAGTTGTAGCCGACCTGACCACCGCCGACGAAGCCTTCGAGGTCGTTGCCGCCGTTGGTGGACACGACCACCGGGGTGCGGGTGAAGGAGTTCAGCACCGAACCACCCGGCAGGGCGTAGCGGTCGCTGTTGCTACCGGCGTCGAAGCCGTAGCCGGCGTTGATACCGAAGTAGGCGCCCGTCCAGGTGAACACCGGGACCGGCACGAAGACCGGGGGAGCGGCGCGACGCGGCAGGTCGGCGGCCGAAGCGGCGCCAGCCAGGAGAGCGGTGGCCGCAGTGGCGAGGAGGAGCTTCTTGAACATGGAAGTCGTTGGCCCGTGCGATGAATTTGAACGATACAGAGCCCTGAAAGCGTCAGTGGCGATAGTGCGATCTTGCAACACTGCAGACCTACGGCTTACCAGCCAAGAGCTGACGCAATACGCTACGAGCAGAAGCGCACAATATTTCATGTTTGAAGTGACGTCATGATTAATGATTTCTAAACAGAGGTGGGACGCGGCATGACCATTAAATCTACGACAGACATTGATCGTGCCGTCGGCTTGCGCATCGCTGCCCTCCGTAAAGCTAAGGGATTGTCACAGACTGCGCTTGGCGAGGTCGCCGGCGTTACGTTTCAGCAGATCCAAAAATACGAGAATGGGCAGAATCGGATTGCCAGCGGCCGCCTACAGCAGATCGCCCAATTTTTCGAAGTGCCGATGTCAGCCCTCTTCGGCGAGAGCGAGCCTCAGGGACAGGACGAGATGTTCCCCTTCCTCGCTGAGCCTGGCGCCATTGAAATCCTTGCCGCCTATGCATCCATTGAGGACAGTGACCTTCGCCGCGACGTGTTGTCGATTGTGCGAACCGCATCTCGGCTGAGTGTCCCGCAGACCGATTAGCCAGCAGCACCTCGCGTCCGACCGGTAAGCGCTCTTCCTTCAGACGGTTCGGAAGAGCAGTGTCCGGCTTGTCGAACAGCCGCATACCTTCACCGCATGGCTTTCGCCCGTTCCGCAGTCCGCATGGATTCTCGCGAGCCGCTGGCGTGAAGGCGACCCTGCCGGTTCGGCAGCTTTCTTAGGGTGGTGCTGGTCTCGGTTTTCCCCGGAGTTAGAACCCCTGTATCCGTGGGGTGAATCGCTTTGCACCCACTCCCCCCGGCCTTCGCCCTGCCGGCGCGACGAATCCAGGCTTGCCACTCTCGGCTGATGATCCGGACAAGGTTGGGGCTGTTCTTCCTGCCCTCGTGCCGGCGCTCCTCGATCGTCAGTAGCCCGTCGCCCTCGGCTAGGCGGATAGCGCCCTGAGCGAGGCGACGACAGACACCGGCCCTCGCGGCTATCGCGTCGATGCAGAGGCCACACACGCCCTTGGCGGCGACCTCGTCCGCGACGATGCGTAGAACCGCGAGCTGGCCGGTGGTGAACCGCGAGGCCAAAGCAGGCGGCATAGGGCCGGAACAGGCCAGCAGGCGGCGTCTATCCCTGGACATGGCCTTGTCGGGGCTGGTGACGCTCCTGCGCGGCGGGAACAGGCTCGCACGGCCGGCAGGGATGCCGATAGGCACGATGCCCTCACGGATCGCGCTGCGTCGCCCATGGAGCCGCTCGGCGAGCGCCTGGGCCTCCTCGTCGGCCAAAGCCCCGGAGCCGTGTCCCTGCCAGACCTGGCGGGATAGCTCATCCATCTGCGCAAGCGTCCGCGCGCCATCGATGGCGGCGGCCATGGTCGCATGAAACATCGTCCCCAACCCTCTCGGGCCGCGACAGGCACAAGGCACGACTTCTCGATGCGGGAATTGGCGTTCCCGCTTGACTCCCGAGGGGGTCTTATGGCTTGTGGGGGGCTGTCAGCGGCCACCACAGGCCCATCGATTTCGCGGCCCTCCTGTTTGGCGACAGGGGGGCCGTAGTCGTTTCAGGGTCTATCTCGCGGCGGTGATCTCTCCTGATGCCGGCTCACGACTCGCTTGGACGATGTGCGGCCGGACATGGCATGTCGGCCGGGCGGGGCGGTTAAGTCAACGCTAACCCTCATCGGCGACCCCCACGGCCTGCTCGATCCCCGGAGGCCAGCCGTTTCCGACGCTCTGCTTTTGCTCACTCTGGCGACCGAGAACGCCGAGCTGCGCGCCCATCTCGCGGAGGTCCAGGACCAGTGCGTCGAGCTGGCTGTGGATGCCGGCGAGCTGCACGCCGAAATCGAGGCGCTAGGCTGCGAGCTTGCTACGATCCGGGCCGAACGGGATGCGTGGCGAGCGAAGGCGGGAGGCTGAGCGGATGACCCTCGAAGGCGAGAGTATGCGGAAGCTCACGAAGGAGGTTCTGGACATCTCGAAGAACGCCGCGTTCATCGGCGCGCTGCGGTACTTCGCAACCAAGATCGACTCGCCCCTGCTGCAGGTGATCTCGTTCGTCCTCTACGGGTTCCTGCTCATGCACATGCAGAGCTATATCCGAGGGCCAGCGTTCGGCGCCTTCCTGCGTGATCGCCTCGGCCTTTGGCCGAATGTGGCGTCGACTATAGGCTGGGCTCTCGCCTTCTTCATCACCCTTGGCCTGGTGATGCTCACGGACCAGACCATCGAGCGGATCGCGCTCGCGCAGGCCAAGTAGGCGCTGAAAGCCCGTCGTCAGAAGCTGCCGCTCAACGGTTCCGGCGCCGCGTTGTCAGGCTCCTCGGGATGCTCCCCGCCCTTCAGCATGTCGTCCAGCCTGGATAGGAGGTCGAGGAGTTCGAGCTTGCCGTCGTTCGACACGTCGGGCTCGTTCACGCGGCGCCGCACCGCGTCCCTCACGTCGGCCAAAGCCTCGACATATCCCTCGGCTCGTTCGGTGCTCATGGTCGGGTTCCTGGCGGCGACCGCGAGGAGGTAGGGCGGGCTTCTCAGGCGCCTACCGCTTCGCCGCCCAGATCGGCACGGCCCCCTTCGGCCGGCCCGGCACGTTCCGGAAGTACCGCGTGCGCTCGAACCGGATGAAGTCCACCTCGACCTTCGACACGAGATCACCACTCAGCACCATGGCCCCGCAAAAATCGGATCGGATCACGCCGAGGTCAGGGTGGACGCCGAAGAGCTGCAGTGTCGTCCATCCCAGGCGGCCGGCCTCGTCGGCGTGCTTGTCGAGGAAGTCCAGCGAAGCGGCATGAACGGCCTGCCAGCCGGCGGGCGTCAAGCCGGGGCACGGGACCACGCTCGGCTTCATCCCGAGGAAGGCTTCGCGCCACGCCTGCGGGCTGCCGGGTTCGATCTTGAAGGCTGGCGAGGCTGACATGGGGTCCGGCGGCTGTGATGGGCCGGACGGGATAGGGGACGGGGATCGGCTGCGCCATGGTCTGTCTGCCATGCGCGGCATCGCGGCTGGGGGCGAGCGGATGAGGGGGTGTCAGAACGGGTGGATATAATACGCGAGCAGGAAGACGTATTTCACAGCCACGAATGCGACCCAGGATACGGTCATGGTGGCGAGGGTTATTGCAAAGCCGTTCGGCGTGAACGGTACGTCGGGCGGTAATCGCTGCTTCCACCGATAGGCAACGATCAACAGCCACAAGCCGACCGCCGCCGAAAGAATTTCGAGCATTGCCCTCTGGTCCGGAATGGCTGCCCCGCCGCCCCGATCTGCTCACGGGGCCGGCGGGGTGGGTCGTCCATCTCACGCGAGCCGATACGCAACTTGGCTCGATGGAGAGGATGGTCCGCGGCGGTTAGCGGGCGAAGAACCCGGCGGTCAGGCGTCTGGCCCGGATCGGGACTTCCGGCATGAGCGAGACAAACGGATCACGTCGCATCCGCCCTCGACCCGCTCGACGGTGTAGGGCTTGGCCGCTGCCGTAGCCGCTGGCGCCATCTCGGCAGCCCATTGCTCCGGCGTTGGTGGTGGCTCCGGCGGCGTGAAGATGCCGGGCTTGGTGCGCTTGCTCATGACGGCCTTCCTTCCCTGGCAGCAATACCGACGAACGAAGTGAGGAGGGGTGCTCCTACGGGGATAATCATCCCCCATTGAGATCCCCTTCACTTCCCTTGGACACCCCCTTTACGTCCCTTTGATCTTGCAAGTCCTTCAGAGGCCGACGCCTTGGCCTTGATCTCCTCGTAGGAGTCGGCCCATTCGCTCCATTGGCCGGTGTTCGACAGCCAGCCGGAGGTCGCCGTCGTGCGGGCTCGATGGGTTGTCCGGACAAGGCCGACCATCTCGCTCTTGGCTCGATGTCGGTGCAAAGGAGCCAGCACTAGCCCACGATCCGCAACGGCGTTGGACTTCTCCTCGTTCAACAGCGCGTGGCCAGCATAGTGCGCGGCCCTGCCGATACGCTGCTCCTCCGGCTCCCCGATGCCGATCCCATAGGGATGGACCACCTCGCCCTCGTCCGTGTCGGCATCAATGATGTGGGGCACGATCTGCACAAGGCCGAGTCGTTCGAGGTTCGCCAGAGCATTCCAGAAGACCGGCACGCCCGTGTCGCGCGGGTAATCACTCCCTTCGGGCACCTCGTCCACGCCCGTCATGTGCGCTGCGATGAACGGCGTCTTGGTCCACATCCGCCGGACACTGGGGCCGAAGCCCCAGACATCGTAGATCCCGCTCTGGCCGACCAACTCCTTGCTGTACTCAACGCGGACCTGTCGCCAGTGAACCCCGCCGTTGAACGCTAGGCTCTGCGCGAAGTAGAGGTCCACGAACAGCCGGAGGGCGGCAACCTCCTGCGTCTGCCGGATCTGCTCGATGGGGGGCGCCACACCGTCGATGCCGTCGACGATGCTGTTCGGCAGCCAGGTCCATTCCGGCTTTGGCGGCTCCTCCTTCTTCACGGGCGGGATCGCGTAGTCGTGCCGAGCGTGAGGAGGCCGGTAGAGCTTCCCCTTGCGGACCAGCCCATCGGCGATGCCGAGCAGCGCGCCCTTCGGCCAGCCGTTCTTGTCCGTGCCCGTCGGAGGAATCACGGTAGACCCGCCGGCGGCCTCGACAAGGAAGAGGATCACGTCCTCCTTGGCAGACAGCTCCACCACCGGCTTGTCCGGGTTCCCGATCTCGTAGGCAGTCGGGAGATAGTATTGCGGCTTCGTGCCGGCGCGGAGCTGGCGGACGAGGCCGGAAGCCACGAGCGACTGAAGCGCCATCTTGGCTCGGATGCGCGAGATGTTGGTGCGGGTCTCGATCGCCTCGACTGACCAAGAGGTCTTACGGGTACCGAAGTGGGAGCCGCGGGCTAGGGCCAGGTAGGCGACCGCCTCGTTCATGCTACCGCGCTGGCAGACTTTGGCCCAGGCCGCGCCTTCGACGGCGAAGAAATCACCCCGCCCGTCGCCCTTCTTGTCGTCGTTGTCGGCCGTCATCCGTCCTCGCAATCGCGCGGCGTCTCGCTTCCGATAATGGGCCTTTTAGGGCACGCGAGTCGGAGCGCGTTTCCCTACAGGCCACCCCTATTCCGATTAAAAAATGCGGTCCCTTTTATGGAGCGCCCAAGGTGGGGTCGGCCATCGCTCTATGACCAGTCAGCGAATGAGCCTCCTTCGCTCGGCGTGCTCAGAACGTCGAATGCCGCATCCAGCCGTCTAATGTCCCAGATCACGCACGCATCGATCTTGAAGGGCTTCGGCAAGCGACCGTCCCTCACGCACTCGTCGAACTTCGAGGGGCTGACGCCAACGTACCGAGCTGCATCTTCGCGACGCAGGCCGCGGCGGGGCGCTACTTCAGCTCTGGTGGTCGGCGCCTCCGCCGGCGTCACGGCTGCTCCTTGCGCTTGAGCTTCACGCCCGGCTCACCACCGTTTGTGAACTCGACGCCGGCTGCCCGGAACGCCTCTTCGATTGCGTGAAGAGTGCTGCTCTTCGTCGACATCAGCGGACCATCCATCTTCTCCAGGCGCTTGACCGTCTCGATGGAGATCCCGGCGCGGTCAGCGACGGTCGCTTGCTCCCATCGGATCAATGCTCGGGCGGCCCGAAGCTGTTCGGCTGTCAGCACCAATGCACCTCACGGGTATTGCACGACCCTTCAGGTGTTGACACCTTGCGGGCCTCGGATTACATCTCAGGTGTAACACGACCCACCGCAGGGGCCAAGTCGATGTCCTTCCACTCCCGCACCATCTCCTGGTCCATGGTCCTCCGGGACATCCGCGACACCGGCCCGACGAAGGCCGAGTTCGCCGCTGCCATCCAGGCCGAGAACGACGCCAAGCGCGAAGCCGACCGCGCCAAGATGGCCGCGAAGCACGGGCTCGTCACCGGCTCGACCTTCAACGTCCCGACGATCATGGCCTGCGCCATAGTCGAGGCTCGCAAGCACCGCCGGAACGATCCTACCCTGGCCTGGGGCGCCGCCCTCTCCCGCGCCCTCCGCTTCTTCTGGGCCTGCGCCCACGCCGCTCGCCGCCTCGTCGTCCCGGCTGCTGCCCCCGTGGCTCCGATGCCTGCCGCCCTCCGTCGTGGCGTCCTGGCCCGCGCCTGGGCCATCTTCCGCGAGTCCTACAACTATCCCCGCGTGCCGTTCCTCTCGCTCGGCTGGGGCTGCTTCACCTGGGCGCTCAAGAAAGCCTGGGCCGAGGCCCGCGAGACGGTTCGCCTTGCCGGTCTCGGCGTCGAGGCGCTGAAGGCCGCTGACGCCATCGAGCCCCGCGTCCGTGTCGGTCTCTCGACCTCCTACACGGACAGCATCCATGTGGTTGCCGCCCGCAACAACGTGGCCCGGCTCCGCGCCTCGGCCATGGCCTACGCGGCGGCGAGTTAGACGATGGCCAAATCCTTCACCAGGCGCGCCGTTTTCAGTGCCGCTTCCCTGTTCGGGCCCCTGCTCTGCCCAAGCGCCGCCGCCGTCCCCCCCCCGGCAATGACCATTGATCGTCTGCCTGCTGACCAATGTGAGTGGGTGCGAGCCGGGCACAGGGACAGGCGGTCACTCCAGCCCGCCTCTCGCCGATCGCGCGCGGTTCGGTTCCATCGCAATCCGCCCTTGGTTCAGAAACCATGACCATCCCGCCCGCGCTCTCCTAGCGTCACGCATTCCCGCCGACGGGTAGCCGGCCCTCCCCTTCGACCCTGCCGCCACGAGCCCTCTGGAGCCCGACCGATGACGCACGCCCGCATCCCCGATTTCAGCGTCCCCCTCGTCCCGACCACCGTTGTCGAGCGCGTCCCCTTTCACGCCGACCCGGTGCTGGCCGCGATCGACGCCCACGACGAAGCTTGGTCCGTCTGGCAGGCCGCTCCCGAGGCTCGCATGGCCGCAGCCCAGGCCGAGATGAGCGCCGCCCTCGACCGCCTGCTGGTGACGCCCTGCGCGACCCGGTTCGGCTCCCTCACGCTCCTCCGTCACCTGCGCTGGCACATTCAGCACGACGGCATCACGGACGCCGCGGTCCTCGCCCGTGCCGGCGACCTCGCCCGCTCGCTGCATCTCGATTTCCTGCCGGTGACGCCGCCGCGCGAGCCGGTCGCCCCGATCCTCCGCGCCCTCATGTCGGGCGTCGAGGTAGCTGCCGCCTTGGTCATCGTCTTCGGCGGTGTCGCCCTCGTCGGTCTCGCCACCCTCGCCTGATCCCTCACCCCCACGACCGCAATTCATCACGCAATCGAGCTATCAAGCTTCGGAGTTCCCAAGATGCGCAATCCCCTCGCCCGCCTCGTCCATCGCGATCCCGCCAAGCCCACCCTGCGCGAGCGCCTGACCGCCACGAAGGCGAAGGCGCGGACGGTTATCGCGGTGAGCCGCATTCTAATGAAACCCGAGACCAAGGCCGCCCCGGCTGTCGAGAAAGCCGCCCTGGTCAACTACTCGACATGGCTCGCCTTCGAGCGCGAGCGGGTCTGTGCCGAGCTCTACCCGCACCTGGGCGCGAAGGCGTCGCGCTTCGTCCTGGGGCTCAATGCCGCCGAAAAGTTCTTCTTCCCTGGCGGAATGAACGGCGGACAGGACAAGGCATGGCGCACCGTGGCGCCGGCCTCCTCGCGGGCCGTGAAGGTGCTGGATCTCGTCGGCGTCGACTGGCGGCAGGACCGAACCGCTGAGTCCAGTCGCCTCTTTGATGAGAACGGACGCGCCGACACTGGCAAGCGCCCCGCCCTGCCCTTCGCTTGGCCGGAGCCGGACGCGACCCTGCTCGAAGCTCTGGACGACATGGACCGGCAAGACGCGGCCCTGAATGCCTTCTTCAACGCGGGGACGAGCGGGCGAGAGGGCAATGAAATCCCCGGCTACGACGCCGTTGACGAGGCTCGCGACGGCGCACTTGAGCGGCTGGCGCAAGAGCGGGCCACGACCCTCACGGGGTTGCAAGCCAAGGCTCAAACACTCCTGAGACCGTCGGTCGACGGATCGAACTTCGCCTTGAAGGACGAGCTTGTGCGGTCTCTCGCGCACGACATTCTTGGCACCAGCCCACGCGATTTCGGACCTCGCCCTGACGCCATCATGCGGGCGATTGAGGAGGGCCGGCGGCTGCTGAAGGTGGCTGACGAAGCCTCGAAGCTGCCCCAGCCCCCCGGCCGCCTTGCGCCCCTGCCTGAGCAGGAAGCTGCCTCAAAGAACATCTGGAGGCACATCGAGGACGTGATCCTGAAAACGGTCCCGAGGACGGGGCGCGGGTGCGCCGCCCTTGCTCGGTTCGCTCTCGATTTCGAGCGGGAACAGGGCGTGGCCGTAGACGACAATGACAGTCGCACCGTCCTCGACCTCATCGCCCGCTCGCCTCTCCTCTGACGCGACCGCCTCCGCGCGGTGGTGATCCCTGCCGCGCACGTCCCGCAATCCTGAAATCTAGGAGCGCCACCGTGCCCTCTCTCAAGCTGTCCAACCCGTTCCGCCGCGCCGATGGACGCCCGTCCCTGAAAGAGCGCGCCGCTGCGCTCAAGGCGTCTGCCGCCCGCGTGATCCGTCGTCCGAAGCCGGTCGAGGCCGCGCCGGAGGTGGACTGGAACAACCCGCCCGCGGGGTTCGTGGCCTATCCGCACAACGAGCCGGCAGGCTTCCTCCGGATCGATCTTGCGCTGGCCAGCGAGACGAAGCGGCTGCACGCCCTGGCGCTCGCGGAGTTCGAGCGACGCCGCACGTCGTGGGACGACTACAACGCAAGCATGAAGGCGGGCCAGCTCGACAAGCTGCGCCGCCGTCTCCGGCTCGATGAGCTGGCCCGTGCGGCCAACCCGGAGCGCGCGATCTCGACCGAGTTCACGCCCGAGGACGGGACGATCCTCTACGAAGACGCCAGCGGCATGGTTCACCGCAAACCGATCGCACAATGGATCTCGTTCATGGCTACCCGCATGTACGCGGTGGCCCAAAACGAGGCGAACCGGGCATTCAACGAGAAGTCCGTTCCCGATCAGGAAGCCAACCGCCCCTTAGAGGACGGGCTGCGCCGGGATCTGCGCCTCGATGCGCTCAACGATCTGGCGTTCCGCTGGGATGCCGTGTTCGAGGGCGCAAAGGAGCACCGGGTCGGGCGCGGACCGGTTGTCCCGCTGTCGTCCTTCCGCAGAACGAATGTCGGCGAGGTCGCCTTCATCCCTGCCGCCGCAGTGAAAGAGGCGATTGAATTCGCACGGATGCCGGTTCCTGGCCTCGAAGCACTCCACAGCGTGGCTGCGACAGTTGCAGACGTAGCGCGGGGCCTTGCTTGCCAGCCGCGGTGTCGTTCGGGGATGCCGCACCCCAACCATCCCTACAACGCGGCCGGCGATCTGGCCGAGTGGGTGGCCGAGGTCTGCGGCCACGTTGAGGAGGCTTGCGTCGATGCAGTTCGCGAGCAAACGCCAAGCAGGGAATGGGATCGCGAAACCCGGCTCGTGATGCTGTCACGCGCCGCCATCGAGGACGAGGACGCCGAGCTTACCGCTGCGTTCATCCGTGATCTTCAGGGGATGGTGGCCTGACCATGAGCAACGTTCACACCTTCCAGCCGAAGCGCTCCACGGTGGAGCGCGTCCCCCAGCCCTCCCCGGCGATGATCCGGGCCGAGATCGAGGCTGCAGCCCTCGCGGCCATGGATGCAGCCGACCGGCTGATTGCCATTCTCGACGGCCTCGACGGCGACGAGACCCTTGAGGACGGCGGCGACGCTGAACCGTCCCTCGGCGCACCCGAACAGCATCACGGATCACAGGTCGTCTGGCTGCGTGGCTCCGACACCGATCGCGAAATCTCTCAGCAGGACGCTACCCGATGAAACTCCGTCTCACTCAGCGAGCCGCCCTAGCCTTCGGCTTCTCCGACGTGGCTCGCGGTATCGGTCGGCTCCAGCGCTGGCAGCGTGGCATCCTCTCGCGTGCTGGCCACGAGGTCGGCCGGGGCAACGTCATCACCGCGGCGGTGCTGGTGGCCGTCTACGTGGTGGCGCTGTGATGGCCGCCACGCGCCGCACCGAGGCTCTACCCTCGATCCCGGCCATTCTCCTCCTCCGGTTCAATCTGTGGCGGCTGCGCCGAGTGACGGCCGGTCTCAAGCGGGCTCGGGCTCGCGGGGACGTAGAGGCCGAGCCCGCTGGCTGGCGCGGGGTCTCAAAGCCTGCGCGGATCTCGAAGCCTCGCAGGCCGTGTGCAAGGCGCGTCGCCCGAAACGCTGAAGCCATCTCACATTTGCTATCTCGCCAGCTTCCTATCGTGGGGGCTGGCGATCTTGCTCCGTAGGGGGCCAGAACGCGATGGGGCACGAAATCAATCATTCACGCTCCCATGGCATCTTGCGGGCTTGAATGGTTGCGGCCGCGATAGCTAGTGGTCTCAATCGGTTGTGGGCTTCGGTGCTCGAACACAAGGGATCGCGCGTGCAAGTCATCACGATAGCGGCTCGGAAAGGCGGGGTCGGAAAGACCACACTCGCCATGCATCTGAGCGTGTTGGCCTCCAACCCGGGAAGCCCTGCGCTGCTGCTGGACATAGATCCGCAACGCTCCCTCGCATGGTGGCATCGCCTGCGCGAAGCCGACGTGCCGAACCTGATCGAGGCCGACGCACGCGAACTGCCGGACCTTATCGAGGCGGCGAGGCGCGAGGGTATCGGCCGGATCATCATCGACACGCCCCCCCATGCCGAGGACAGCATTCTGGGCGCGATGCGGGTGGCCGACCTGGTGCTGGTGCCGACCCGGCCGGGGCCTCTCGACTTGGCCGCCGTGGCGACGACGCTCGAACTCGCCGAACGGGTTGGAAAGTCGCCTCTGGCCGTCATCAACCATTCGCCTCCACGCACGGGGCAGGGGGAGCCTGCGATCGTTGGCGAGGCACGCGCTGCACTTGCCAGCATGGGGGCGACGGTGGCCGCGTCGGTCGTCGCGCACCGGGTAAGCATGTCCCACGCGATCCTGACCGGCTCCACGGTCAACGAACATGAGCCCGGCGGCAAAGCTGCTGCCGAGGTCGAGGCCCTATGGCGAGAGATAGAGGCCCGGCTGTCTGAAACTGAGAGGAAGGCCCGATGAACGCAGCGAAGCCCCGTCCAACCCTCAACAGCCTGAGCGACCGCTTCGCCAGGAAGGATGCGCCGGCTGCGCCCTCCTCGCCGGAGGAGGGGAGCGCCGCGCCGGCCGAGAAGTCGCCTCGCGCCGGGGAGCGCGACACTCGCGTGCAGATCCTGACGCGGATCGACCCGGCAACCCGGAAGCGGCTCAAGATGATCGCGGTGGAGCAAGAGCGCACCATTCAGGACATCTGCGAGGAAGCCATCCGGGATTTCGTGACGCGCCATAGCAAGTGATTTAGCGAACGAGATTGCGAGCTATCAATGGATCAGCCGATGAGCACGAGCCGCCGGGAAAGCCCCGAAGAGGCCGCGAAGCGCGTGGAGATGGCCCAACGCGAGCATGAGCGAGCCGACAGGGGCCGCATCGCGATGTTCCCGACGGTGACCGGCTTTGCTGTTGAAGCTCTGAAGGCTCCTGCTTTGGTAAACGGCGGTGCCGCGGCGGCGATGCTCGCTTTCGTGGGAACCGGCCGACAACCGGTCACGGCGGACACCATCTTTGGTTTGAAGCTGTTCGCTGTCGGCTTGGTGCTGGCAGCCATAGCGACCGCGCCGACCTATTTCGCTCAATATTTCTACCTCGCTCAGATGCAGTCCACCGAACACGGCTGGGATCATCCTTTCGTGGTCGAAACGGGCGCGTCTCGTAAAGCCTGGCGCCTCGCGGTTGCGTTTCACGCTTTTGCTGTCGTCCTCGTTCTCGCCGCCTATGCATGTGCAACCTTCGGTCTCTGGTCTGTCGCAAGCGGCTTAGTCCCCCTCGCACCCAGATCGTGAGGCGGCCTCTATCCAAATCGCAGGGAAGGTTCGCGATCTTGCTATCAAGTTGGCGAGATGCCTTGCCCCCGGCGCATCAAGAGCGTAACTTTCGATAAGGGTTATTCTCGAAAGTTACAGGCTTAGGCTGATCCTATGGCAACAGTCGCGCTGATAGACGGCACCAACGGCGAGCGGCTTCCGATCAAGCCGGCTTATGGCTTGGCCTGCAATGGGTGCGGCTGGTGCTGCGCAACTGAAGCCTGCGGCGTGGCTCGCGAGCATATCCCTGACCATCCGGCCGAGGGTCCGTGCCAGGCGCTCGAACACGACGCGGGGCGGTTCGTCTGCGGAATGATCCGCCGGCCCTCGCACTACATGCGTCTTCCGAACGATTGGGCAGACGGCCCGCTGGGCGGCATGATCGCGGACGCCCTTGGCGCGGGGAGGGGATGCGATGCCGACGATCCCCGATAACGCGATGCCGCGCCGCGAGAATGCGGATGACAGCTTGGCGCCCGCATTGCCGGCCGAGAGTGTCCAACGGCTGGACGCCCTACCTGCAGAACTCGCGTCGGTGGTCCAAGCCTACCAGCGCGCGAGCAAGGCCACGTCGACGGTGCGGGCCTACATGACGGATGCCCGCGTGTTTCAGGAGTGGTGCGCCGGGTACGGATTCCGATCCCTGCCGGCCACGGCGCAGACGTTAGCGGCGTTCCTGGGCCACGAGGCTGAGGCGGGCCGCGCTACCTCGACCATCGGCCGTCGCCTAGCTGCGATCCGCTACGCTCATAAGCTCGCGGGCGTAGCCGATCCGACTGAGGACGAGGCGGTCCACGCCGTGATGAAGGGTATTCGCCGGCGGGCCGGTATGGTGGTGACGCCCAAGGCCGCGGCGACCGTCGATGTTCTCACGGCCATGCTGATGCACGTCCCGCCGGGGTTGGGCGGCAAGCGGGACAAGGCATTGCTCGCGCTGGGCTTCGCTGGCGCGTTCCGACGCTCCGAGCTGGTCGCCCTCGACGTGGCAGATCTCCGCGAGGACGCCGAGGGCCTGCGGGTCATGGTGCGCCGGTCAAAGACGGATCAGGAAGGGAAGGGGGTCGAGAAGGCGATTCCGCACGGGCGGTTCATTCGCCCCGTTGCCCTGGTGCGGGACTGGCTCGACGCGGCTGGGATCACGGAAGGCCCTGTGTTCCGGCCGGTGTCTCGGTCGGGGAGGGTGCGAGCCTTCGCAGATACTGCGAACCCTCCGCGCCTCACGACGCAGGCCGTTGCCGACATCATGAAGCGCTACGTCCTCGCGGCTGGCCTCGATGCCTCGACCTTCGGGGCCCACAGCTTGCGTGCTGGCTACATCACGACGGCGGCCGAGCGGGGCGCAGATCTCGCCCGGATCATGGACCAGTCGGGCCACCGCGATCCGCGCACGGTGCTCGGGTACATCCGCCGGGCGAACGCCTTCAAGGATCATTCGGGGAGCGGATTTTTGTAGGCTAAAAAGAAAACGGCCGGAATTTCCCCCGGCCGCTCTTGTCGTAGAGGCTAATCTGCTTAGAGGACGTCGAATGCTACACCGATCTCCCCGGGGCTCCGCCACATGACGCGTGCCGGAATGCGCTCTTGCCCAATCTGCAATACGAACTGATCCGGTATCCCAAGAACGCTCATTACCTTGAGCCTCGCTCCCCCATCTGAGCGATCGAGAAGCGCGCAGCTTATGGGCTTTGAAAATTCTATCAGGATACGAGCGCTCCCAAACTGTGGGACGCGTTCCTGAGATCGTCGATTTTCCATAGCGTTCTATCTGAATGCAACCTTTGTAATAATATGCACCCAATAGTTTTTATCTCGTAAAGGTTGTGCATCAAGTGCGCAATAACTATCGAGCGCATCCCTGAAGCCGTGCTGCTTGTGGAGCCTCGTTACAAAGCCGACTTGCCGAGCAGCGGCCCAGTCGAGGTGTTCGGACAAGGCTTCCAGTCTTAAGGCAAAGCCATTCTGCGCTATCGAGCTTGCAAAGGGGCCGTCGGACGTGGCCTTTCCTGGCCATGCCCATCCGGCGCGAGCATCGCTTCTTCTACCCCATCGACTGGCCCCAGCTCTCGGCGGTGATCCGCTTCCGGAGGGCAGGGGGGCGGTGCGAGGTCTGCCGGCGTCCGCATGGTCGGACGGTCTATCATCTCGGCGACGGACGATGGTGGGACGCGGAGGCAAGAACCTGGCGGGACGGAGCAGGGCGGATCGTCTGCTTGGCGGTAGGCAACGACGACGTGCTCAAAATGGTCCGTACGACGCGGGTGGTCCTGGCGACCGCCCACCGGGACCACGACACGGCGAACAATGCCGGCTCGAACCTCGTGGCCTTCTGCCAGCGCTGTCACATGATCCACGATCGGCCCGAGCATCAGCGGAGGCGCTGGCGGACCCTGTTCCGTAGGAAGGCTATGGGCGACCTGTTCCGCGGGCCGTATGGGTAACCAACAGCCGCACGAATATGGTATCAGATCGCATGTTTAGGCTTCCAGCAGGTAATCTTATTGCCAGCGCATCCGCTATTGGAGCCAGCTGCAAGTTCCTGCAGTTAGGCCTTCATCAGGCTCGGCTCAACGGTGAAGAGCTCATCCTCGACATTGAGCAGATGAAAACAATTTATGAAGCCGCAGGCCTCATGAGGGCGGCCTCCCAACAGCTTGGCTTGGTGGTATGCGCGTCGGCAGCGCGTGATCTCGGCGACTGCTTTGAACGCCTGCCGCCGCCAAGACAGCATGGCCTTATGCTCAACGAACGACAGCTTGGTGACTTGATTAACGGCCTTGAGTATCTCCTGAGGACATTCCGCGACGAGCTTGACTCACGGCCCTTGTTCGCGATGCCGACGGCGAGTGCTGACCTCTATGACCAACCGCGCCCTCTTTTCGGTGAAGTTGTCGATGACGCTTTCCCTGGGAGCGCGGAGGATATCGCTGAAGCCGGCAGGTGCATGGCAGTTGGGCGCTGGACGGCTGCTGTGATGCACCTGATGCGCGCCTTAGAGCCACCTCTTGATCTGCTCGCTGCATACGTCCAGGTCGCCCCCGGCACCAACTGGAACAAGTCGCTGAATGAAATCGAAGCGAAGCTTCGCGGCATCAGCAAACGCGACCATGGCGTCGATGAAGAGCGATGGGCTGCCGAAGCAGCTTCTCACTTTCGCGCCTTTAAGAATGCTTGGCGCAATCACGCCATGCATGCCCGAAGCTTTTACGACCAAGAGCGGGCAACAGAGATCTTCGAGGCTGTGCGGGCCCTTCTACGGCATCTCGCGACTAAATTGCCTGAGGCTGCCCAGACTGCCGGGGCAGAAGGATGATGCCGACCCTCTCGGTTGATTTTGGCTATTATCCTGGGCACCTGACAATTCAGTCGGGCCCCATCTCGATCGAGACTCTGCCCGATCTCGAGGGCATCGTACGTGAGACAAAGGCTGAAGAAACCGTCGATGGCGATTGGTTTTACGCCCCGCCGCAGCAGGTCCGACATTTTCCGAGTGGGACTATCACAAACTTTCCCTATGCCTCTCGCGTATTCGGGCTACCGAAGACCCACCGCCTCAACCACTCGGCGGCGGATAACAGTGACCACCTAGTCTTCGTGCTATGGGTGCTCTCTTTTTTCGTCGGCATGCGCCTGACCTCAACCGAAGCTGGATTTCTAGACTCCACTCCACTCCGGCCAGGCAAGCTCGTCGACTTCGTTCTCTTCGGACGAGGGCTGGATTGCTCGTTGGTCCTCGCTGAAAATTTTTGGTTGGTCCATAAGGCTAATCCAGAGCAAGCACGCCGCTTCGCTGCGGCTACACATGCCTTGTTTCTGGCGCAGCATCGCCAACACCTCCAGTTCGAGCGTTTCCTTCTCCTGTACACCGCTCTTGATGCTTGCTTCGCTCTTGCGACCGCCTCGAATACCCCACCGCCTCGTCTCGGCTATGCCCGCCGGATCGAATGGATGTGTGGATTATTCGGGATGGCGGTGCCCGCATGGGCGGATCCGAACGCACCCGGAGGTGCCGAGGCAGCGTTTATTCGGAACGCCACTGTCCATGAGGCACTCTTCATGGGGGAGCCGTTGGGCTTCGCAGTTCATGACGCCAGTCCCAATCTCAACCTACCGCTTGAGATGAAAGCTTTATTGTGCCGCTTCTTGGTAGCGCTCCTGGGAGCCTCGAAGACGGACTATGTGCGATCCCCAGTGAATACTCGACAGCGCCAGCCCTTGACTTTGTTATAAATAGCCAATCTGGCGGTGCATTGTCTCAGTCATAATGTGGACATTCTTCAATTATTCATCTATCCTTACAAACATGCAGAAAGTTCGTTTTGCTAAAAGCCTGGATACCTCGTTAGAGGGAAGTCTGATGCCGCTGGACAACGAAGAGCCATCGAAGACCGCCGTCGTCGCCCCCACCCCTAAGAGGGCCCCGACGCCCCTCAGGCAGGCCGCCCCCATCGACCGGGATCAGAAGGCGGTGGCTGAGGCGGCAAAGCGCTACCAAGAGCGCACGCCGGCCTTTGAATATCAGATCAGCAGCCGGGATGGCGGGGTGATGGGTCTCGCGCCCTTGCACCTGGATGCAGCCGGACATCTCCTGCGCGAGCTCGATGTGTTCGGCACATCATCTGTCGACTTCTCGCGGCACTCCATCGGTCGGATCGCGGCGGTGATGAAGGACCGCAGAGAGGACATTCCAAGCCAGATCAATCTCAACGCAGGCGTGGCCGCTGTCGCTGGGATCGCACCCCGGAACGAGACCGAAGCGATGTTGGCGACACAGATGGTCGGCACCCATGAGGTGGCCATGGAGATGCTGACCCGCGCGAAGATGGCGACGGATCCGGGCCAGATCGAGCGCTACGGCACCCTCGCGACGAAGCTCCTCCGGACCTACACCGCGCAGATCGAGGCCCTGGCGAAGGTCCGGCGCGGCGGCGAGCAGAACGTCACCGTGAAGCACGTCCACGTCTACGAAGGCGGTCAGGCGATCGTCGGGAACGTCACCACCGGAAAGGCCGGGGGGCACTTTGATAATGGAACACAAGCCCATGCACTCACTGGAACGGCAGCCCTCGCCCTTTCGGATGGCGGCTCGATGCTGCGCCAGGACCAGGGCAGGGACGCCGTGCCAGTCGCCGGCGGTGAGTGGGAAGGCCCGGTGCCGGATGCACGGCGGCGCCCGAGGCAGCGGCGCGCCAAGGGGTGAGCGGAACGGGCGCTACCGGCATGGGATGGAGACGGCCGAGGCGAGGGCGCAGGAGCGTGAGTGCCGGGATCTGATGCGCCGGAGCCGGGCCTTCATTGCTGACATTCCGGTCGGGTGAGGGACTTTTCGGAAGCCGTAACGCGAGGGGGCGTGTGGTTAGTCGCCTTGAGGCGAGAGGCCGTCCGCCTGTGTCGTGTCGTCGAACTGCATCGCAATGAGCTCACGAAATTTGCCGGTGCCGAGCGTTGTGTTCCTAGCAAGGAAGTCAATGAAGTGGGGTAAAGCCTCAGCATAATCCGTGATGATGGCCTGCCGCTTCTCCGGGTCGTCCATGAAGTCTTTGACTGTCGCTTTTTGACGGCCCAGAGCTTGATGAAGCGCGTAGGCCAGGCTCATCGAGATATCCATGATCTCGCTGCTTCCGAAGGACATTTCCAAAGCATCGATGGTTCTCATCGAAGCCGCCTTGGCCACCTCTTTTGCCCTGAACGATTCCTCTACTCGCCGCTCGATCTCTTCACTCATAGAGCGGCCCGCTGCTTCAGCAGCCTGCATTAACTGGTCTTTCCGCGCCTCGTTCAGTCGAAACATCACGTTCGAGCGCTTGCCGAGTGCTGGGTTCTTCAGCGGGCGGCCAATGCGCTTCCCTTGTTCATTCGCGCTCTCTGTCATCGACCACCCCCATCACTCGCGGTAATTCACGCATAATATCATTGCGGTAAGTTGACAACCATCCTGGCCCTGATAATCATTTGCTCAATGGTTTTATGAGCGAAAGGCGATTGGGCATGTCCGATGATCTCAAGATGGTGCTGACGCAGCCCACGGTGGACGTAGTGCTCGCAGGACGGGTGCTGGGGATCGGGAAGAACGCGGCTTACCGAGCCGCAAAGGACGGCACCCTCCCCGCGTTCAAGGTCGGGGGTGGGTACCGCGTCCCGACGTCCAAACTTCGCGAGATGCTGGGCCTTGAGCCCGCGCAGCCGCCTGTCGCGGCCTGACTTCCGCCGCTGGCGGGTCGGCCCGCCGGCATCTGCCCCAGCCCTGACGCGCAAAAAAACGGCCCCGACACGAGGGTCACTCGCGCGGGGCCGAAAAGGTCAAAAGCTGTGCTTCGTGATACCCGATCCCCCGTCCGGCGGCAATTACCCGCTGTCCCGACGGCTGCCTTTGATGGCCTCTCACCTGCTGAACTTCGCGCCCATCGCGTTCTGAACCGCGTCAGCGTCTCCCGCGAGGTCGCCGAGCAGATCGCGAGCCTCGCCTACGGCTCCGTTCCCGAGAAGTGGGAGCGCCGCGCATGATCGCCGCTGCGCAGACCCTGCGCCCCTCCCAGCCCTTCACCGCCCCCGATGACCGTGGCGCGGTGTTCGACGCGATCGGGACCGCCATGGCCTCCGCCGAGGTCTACGCAGCCACCGCCGCCAACTTCGCCACCCTGCGCGACGCACGGGGCCTTGCCTATGCGATCCGGAGCGCTGCCGCTTGCCTCAGCACCGCGGCCGAGTTGCTGGACGAGGTGAAGCCGGCCCCTCGCAATGGAGGCCGGTCATGACCGGCTCCCCCAACCTATTCCCGACCACCGAGCGCGCCTGCCTGTTCTGCCAGGCGTGGCGCCATTGGGATCGCCAGGCCGTGTCCAGCGATGCCGGTCGAACCATCCGTTAC
>NZ_LMME01000018.1:0-30540 GCF_001422125.1 Methylobacterium sp. Leaf85
TGAAGGGGCCCGATCGGGCCCCTTCATCGTTCAAGCGGCCGACCGCCACTGGCCTGGTTTTACTCCGCCGCAGCGGCCTGGAATTGGTCCGCCCTTTACACGTACCTCTCGGCCGAGATGTTGCGCCCTGTGCCGGTGGAGCGACGATACAGCCGGCAGCTCGAAGCGAGCGACGACGTCGCGCAAAGAGGCCCCCGAAGCCATCGCTGCCTCAATCTCCTCCCGAGCCGGGTGTGCGCAGATGGTGCAAGGTCGGGCCATGGGGGCCTCCTACTTAGTGCAACTTGTTGCACGGGTGTTCCGGAACAGCGTCCCGTTTCGTTCCGGTTTCCGGGGTGGGTCAGACCAGCGTGCCCGGTGCGTGCGCAGCCGCCGTGGCCCGGCTCGCGACGATGGCCCCAACAGCGTCAGCGGCCTCCTCGTCCGTGGTCGCGTCCATGAGCGCCATGAACGCCGGGTCGAGCACCCGGACAAAGGCCATCGCGTATTCGAGGCCGTCGGCTCGAAGCTGTTCAACGGAGAAGCCCGTCAGGGCCGAAGCCTCCTCCAGTGATTTCCCTTGGGCGAGCGTCAGGTCGGCCAGAAGTGCGCCGGTCACGAGTGTGAGCTTCTGGCGAAGTGTCGTCTCCGGAGGGGAGGGCCATTCAGTTGCGGCCGTTTTCACGGCCCGACGCTGGTTTCTGGCAGGTTTTGACGGGCGAGCGGGGGGACGGGAGCGGGGGCGAGACATGGTTCTCTCCTACTATGCAGGGGTGGACGGAGTGGCTGCGGGCTGGGCCGCATCCATGAGCGTGCGACCGAGGCGAGCGAGGGCCTTACGCTCTGCCGGAGAACGCGCGGCGATGGCGGCAGCGAGGGCATCCGGCAGTATCAGGTCATCCACGAAGCGAGCCTGACAGAGCATCAAATCCACGGTGCCCGTATGGACAAAGGCATCGACCGTGCGCCGGTCGGCGAAGCGTGACTTGGACATGGTCGTTCTCCTTAAGCGGGGCGCCGACGCGGTGGCGGTGCGGGTTCGGGGGGTGGGTTGGCGTCGAGGGCGTCGTCCAACGCCTCCAGGATTGCGGAGGTGATGTTCGTCGCGTGGACCAAAGCCTCGTGCGCCGGAAGGCCGGACGCGGTGACGGCTTCGGCGATGGTCCGACCGGAGATGATGTCCGTCAGGATCGTGCGACCGTAGATGTCCGACAGAGCGGGAACTCCCTCGAATTGCGGGAGAGGCGGGGGGCCGGGCCAGTAGGCGGGGCGGCGGCGAAGTGGCTTCGTGTTCATGGTTTGTACTCCTGTCAGGCAGCGTGAAGGCGGGGGGTGTGGTCGAGGTCCGACCCAAACACGGCAGCGAGGGCGGGGGGCAGGATGGCGGGAAGGTGCTGACGCGGCGGTAGGAGGAGACGAAGAGCCACCTGCCGGCCGTCCGTCCCCTCCGGGTCGGCGAGGTCTCGCATCTGCCGCTCGGCGGCCCGGAGGACGTCCGAAATCAGCGGCCGTCCGAGGGTGTCCGGGTGCTCCTCGACGATGTCGCGGATTGCTGCCTGGAGAGCGATCCCGGACCAAAGCCGGTCGAGGTCTCGCGCGCGATCAACCTTCCTCGCCATTGCTGTGCCCGGAGCCGGCGAGCCATGCCGGGCAACCAGACCAGCCGCGTAGGCGGCGTGGCCCCTCGACAGGGCGCGCGCGGCCTCCACGAGTGCCAGGGCGGGGAGATGGGCGAAGCGCGCCTCCACGCGTTCGGCCGCCGCGCAATTCGACAGGCCGCTCATCGGAAGTTGTCGCCGGGAACAAGCCCGTCGCGTCCCCACGCATTCCCAGAGCGCACCCGAAGAACCTGCGAGCCAAGCAGCTCACTGCGGATGGCGTGGACGCGCTCGAAATCGAGTCCCGTAGCCTTCGCGATGTCGAACCCATCGAGTTCAAGGGGCTCGCCGGTACGTGCGTGGTGCTCGACGACGAGGCCGAGAACCTTCGCGGCATCGGCCTTGAGCCGGCGCGTCTCCGCGAACTTGGCGACGCGCTCCGCCGTGGTGACAACGACAGGCGCGGCCTTCTTCACCGGGAGCCCGCCGGAAAACAGGTTCGTATGCGGGCCGCGCGTGCCGGGCCGGGCGCCTGCACTTCGCACGGCAAGGCCGATGTCGGCCTTCTGCGCCAAGGATGCGGCCGGCGCGGGGGCGGGGGTCGAGCGCGTCGCCCGCGTAATCTGAACGTAGGACATTGGATCACCTATTGATGCGCCGACGTGCAACTTGTTGCACGGCTCCGGCGGTGGTTTCGGACGTAGTCCGTGCACGCTGCACGGACGATGGAAGCTCTTGTTACGCGGCCCGGCGTCTTGCCCGCTTCAACCCGAACGATATCGTCGAGCTGATCCAGCAAGTCCGTCGGAGCGCGAACCTTGATGATTTGCACCGACAATTGTTCTCTCCCGTCACGGAGGAAGGATGGGTCCATTCCTCGCGGCTAGTACGTTCGTGGACCGCGCCATTCACGCTATGTTCCGCTTACCTTGCGGCCCCTAAGGTGGTCAATGGGGGGCAGCAGGTATTTTTCTAGACCATACCCTGTGCACGATCCCTCGTTACTTCACGATCACTCGTCAACACTTTATCCGGACCTGACATACGTCGAACTCTTATTGGAAAGTGACGGTGCACCCCTCGCCGAAGGGAGCCTTTCGCAGGCGCGCCTTCTCCGAGACACCTGAGCGGGGGGCGCGGTGTTGGCGCCCGCCGGTAGGGGGAAGGTTGGGGCTGCTACGGCTATGCCCCGTTACCTTCGCGCCATGCCGGTGGCGGAGAAGAGCCCGCCGCCGCGCATGTTGCTCTGAAGCTCCTCGCGGACCATGGCCCGCATGCTTTCCTTCACCTCGCGGGCCATCGCCTTTTGGTGCGCCTGATCCTGCGCCGCGTTCCCAGAGGAGCCCTGCGTCTGGATGATGATGTCTCCGAAGGTGACGTTGCCGCCGCCACCGCCGCCACCGCCGCCACCGCCGGAACCTGTGAAACCTGTTGCACGGATGCCGAAGTTGCCGTCGGACATGCGGACGGTCGGGAAGATCGCCTCATCATCCTTCGCGATGATTGCCCGCTCGCGGCTCTTGAGCCCCATGCCGGGCGCACCGCCGCTCTGGACGATGCCGCCCGCGTGGTAGCGCGGCGCGCCGTCCCAGAGGGAGCTTCCCGCCGGGGTCGAGCGCGTCACACCGGCACCCGTGCCGACGATACCACCCGTGTGCATGACCCAACTGGAGAGCGAGCCCGCTCCGAGGTCGAGCCCGTCGCCCGCGAAGCCTCCTCCGACGTTGAAGAGCTTCCCGATACCGAGGTTCGCCCACGCGCCATCGCTGGAGCCGAGGGACTGGACCATCTTTTGGAAGGCGTTCTGGAGCGCGCTGCCGCTGGACGACACGTCCAGAGCGACGTCGTTGAACGCCTTGCCGAGCTGGGAGCCGCCCTGGTTGAGCGAGCCGGTCACGCCCTCCACGCCGTTGAGGATTTGCGGGTTCGCCCGGTCGAGCGAGTTGCCCATCTGGGAGAACGACGTATCGAGCCCGGCCGTCTTCGTGCTGATCTCGTCGAACTGCGAGTTGAGCTTGTTGACGGTCTCGTCCGACAGGGTTGCGCCCTGTAGGTCGAAGCCGCCGGCCTGCTGCGCCGTCGTCTCCCCGAGCCCGGTCGTGGCGAAGCCCCGCGCGTTCTTCAGGCGAGCGCCGTAATCGTTGACTAGGGACAGGTCTCCGGCCGCCACCGCCTTCACGTAGCCCTCCGGCCGCTCGAACCGGATGCCGGCCTTCACGCCGTCCTCCAGGGTCGTGGCGCTCCGGAGCATCTTGAGTGACGCACCCTCGGAGGACGTCAGCTCCTTGCGGATGAACTCGATTTGCTGATCCGCCGTCGGATTGGGGCCGTACTCTCCGAGGAGCGCACGCTTGCGCGGGCCGAGAGCCTGGATCAGGCCATAAGCGCCACCGTTCGAGTTGACGACGTTCGGCTTGAAGCCACTCTCCGCCTGGACGTTGCCGAGGAAGCCGGCCACGCCCGCGTCCGTCGCCCCCAGGCCCTTGAGCATGGAGGAGAGCTTGGACGGGATGTCGCCGAAGCTGCCCGTGGCGCTGGTCGCTGCCGAGGACAGGTTCGCCACGGCGGTTGCCGCACCGTTGGCCGAGCTGGACAGAGAGGCCGAAACCGCCCCGCCGGCCCCGCCGCCCACGACGTTCGATAGGGTCGAGCCGATCCCGGCCGCCGCGACGCTGGACGCTGACGCAGCCGTGGTCGGAGCTGCCTTCACGCCGAAGGCCGACATGATCATGGTGCCGATGCTGCCCATGCCGCCGGCTCCGGCCGTGCCGCCCTGCCCATCGCCGAACACGCTGGACATGAGCGACCGGAAGAGCTGCCGCGAGGCGAACTTCAGGAGGTCGTTCGCGATGCTGTCCAGCATGTTTTTGAAGCCGGAGGAGCCGTTCTTAACGACGTCGACGAAGCCATCCTCAATCGTGTTGAAGATGGAGCCGAACATGCGGGCGCTTTCGTCGCCGACCTTCCGCGCGTCCTCGATGTAGCGCGTCACGGCGGTGTTGAAGCCGTCGCCGATGGTCTGGCGCGACTGCTTGGCCTTCTCCAGGGCATCGTATTCCTTGCCGTAGGCCGCCACCATGGCGTCCACGTCGGCCACGCCCGCCTTGCGTGCCGCGCGCTCCACCTCAATCATGGCCGCTGCACGCTCGCGCGCCTCGCCGGATAGGCCGAGAAGGCGGGCCTCGTCCTGCATCGCCGTGATGCGATCCTTCAGGTCTCCGTTCTGGAACTTCGTGTCGATGTTGTTAATTTCCTGCGCGCGCATAGCATTGCGAGCGGCAATGATGCGGTTCATCTCGGCTTCGTCTGTGACTTGCTCTTTCGTTGCACGGTTGAGCCGGTCGTATTTGATGTTGATCTCCTCGACGGCCTTGGCACGGTCCTGGAGCATGTCCGCCCGGAGGTCGCGGTCGGCGTCGGCAAGGTCGCGCTGTGCCTGCGTGACGCCGTTGATCGCTGCCTTGGCGCGGGCAAGCGTGGTTTCCGCGTCCAGCACCTTCGCATTGAAGGACCCCTGAGAGAGGGTGCCGGCATCGAGCGCCACCTTCAGGTCGCGAAGCACGGCCGTGTAGGTGTTCTGCGCAGCCGAGACGGCCGCCTGATTGTCGGCGAGCGTCTTCAGCGCGGGCACCTCGGCCGCGATTTTCTTCAGGTTCTCCGTGGCCTGCTGAAGGGCGATGGTGCCGTCCACCTTGGCAGGGCGGTCCAGCGTCGAGTTCACGCCGGCCACGGCCGCCTCCGTGGCAGTCGCGGTCTCCTTCAGCACCTTCATAGTAGCGGCGGCCCGGCCGAAGCCGTCCTGCGCCTTGGCGCCGGCCTCCGCCGCCTCCATCAGCTCCGTCGCGGCCCCGCGTAGGGCCGGGTTCGCCTCCGCCTTGATCGCGGCTGCATCCTGGAGGCCCTTGAAGTCGGCCTTGCCCGCCTGGACGCTCTTGCGGAAGGCTTCGATCTCCGTCCGGAACGGCAGGAACCGAGAGGAGAGCTTCGCGCCGTTCGTGGCCTCGAAGAAGCCGGGTGCGATGGCCGAGTTGAGGGCCTTGGCCTGCGCCTGAATTTCGTCGGCGAAGCCTTTGAGGGAGTTGCCCGTCTTCAGCGTCTCGCGGGCGCGCTCGGCAGCGCTGAGGCCCTTTACCGAGTTCGTGGCCGCGTCATAGTTCGCCCGGAGCTTGTCCGTCACGGCGGCGAGGTCGGTGCCGGCGGTAACCGACGCCTTGGTCTGCGTCAGCCAATAGGTGAGCGCGCCGGCCGCTGCCGTGATGGCGAGACCGATAGGACCACCGATGGCGCCCATGGCGACGGACAGGCCGCGCGTGGCAATGCTGGCGGCTGAAGCAGCCACGGCCACCCCGCGCGTCGCGACGCTGTAAACTAGGAGCTGGGACGCGGCTCCGCTGGCCGCCGCCCCCATTGCGAGGAACATCGGGACGATGCGCAGGGCCGCGATCACGGCGAGACCCGTTGCAACAAGTTGCACGTTCTCCGAGAGGAGTCGGAGAGCCGACAAGGCCGTGGTCACCGCCGAGGCGAAACCGCTCAAGGCGGTCTGCATCGCCGAGATGGCGGCCGGGTTCTGGAGGCCCTTCACGGCCTGGATGATGGCCTCGCCGATCCGGCGGGAGGCTCCGGTCGCAGCGTCCGCCTTGCCCACGAAGTCGATGGCGTAGTTTTTCGCTACCTCGAACGCCTGTCCGATGGTCACGCCCGTCTTGGCGAAGTCCGCCTCCAGGGCAACACGCTGGTTGCGCAGGGCGTTGAAGATGGCTTCGGTGGTGAGCTTGCCCTGTTCGGCATAGGTGCGCAGGGCGCCAATCGGGATGCCGACACCGCCTTCCGCATTCTTCAAGCCGGCGGCGATGGCCGCCGCGAGGCGCGGCGCCTGTTCCAGGACCGAGTTCAATTCCTCGCCCCGGAGCGTGCCGGAGGAGAGGCCCTGCGAGAACTGGAAGAGCGCGGCCTGCGCCGACTGCGAGTTGCCGCCAAAGATCGCAACGGCCTTGCTGACGCTGTCCGTCACCTCTAGCACTTCGCGCTGAGAGACGCCGAGCGTGCGGGTCGCCTGATTGAACTTCGTGTAGATTTCCGTGGTGCTCGCCATGGAAGTGCGGTTTCGGTTCGAGACCGCGAGCAAGGCGTCGTAGCTGTCCGTAAGGTTCTGAGTGCCGTCGGTGACCAGTTTGAGCTGGCTGATGACCTTCGTGTATTCGTCGGCGAGACCAAGCACGCGCCGCGCGCCGAAGGCCGTCGCCGATAGGATCGCGAAGGCGGCCAAGGCCGAGCGCACCTGTCCAATGCGGGACTGTGTCTCTCCGAGCGCGCGGTTGAAATCGAGCTGACTGCGGGTGCTTCCGGCCGAACCGTTGCCGGTTCCGCTACCACCTCCAGCCGGGCGCGGGGCCGGGGTTGGCGCAGGTATGGGACCGGGGGCCGGGATCGGGACAGGTGGAACGGGTCCGCTGCCGCCCAAACCGGCCATGCGCTGTGCGAGCGCGATCACCTTCCGATAGTCGCCCTGGAGCTGGACAAGCGAGGCGCTGAGGCTGGCGAGCTGCGCCCGGTAGGCTCCGAGCCCGGCGGTGGATGCCAGGGCCGTGTCCAGTCGGGCCACCTCCTTTCGCAGGGAAGCGAATACAGAGGCATTGGCAGTTAGGGTGGCAAGGGTAGCCGCCAGATTTTTGATGCCGCTGGCGGTGCCTCCAAGGCCATTTGCGGCCCTACTCGACTCACGGAGCTTCGTGGCGGTGTTTGATGCCTCCTGCCCAACCTGCGCAAGGGCGACACGTGCGGCCTGAAGCAGGCGCGCCATACGCGCGGCGTTCTGCTGGGCAGCGGCGGTGAAGGTATCGTTCGGGGACGTAGGGGCCGGCGAGGGGGAAGACGCTGGCGGGAGGATCGTCGGAGCAACCGGGCTCACGGGCGGAGGAGTCGTTGGCGGAGACGCGCCGCCACCGGCCCCGGTCGCCGGAAGGCGCGGAGGCGTGGTGCTGGCATATGCGGCAGCGGCGGCCGACGCGGCAGCGAACTGCGTTGGCAGAGCGGCAAGAGTGCCTTGGAGCGCCATGAGGCGCTGACGATACACCGTGACGCCTTGAGCGCTGCGCATCGTGGTATCGGCGCCCTGCACAGCCGTGGCGAGCTGCCCGGCGTTACGGGCCGCGCCGGACATGGCGGAGCCCATCTTGCTCGCCTGCGCCTGGGCATCCGCCATCTGCCGGGCAACCTGCCGGAGGGTGGTGCCCTGCGCCTGCAAGTCCGAACTGAGCTGCCGGATAGCAGCACGCGCCTCGTTGCGCATGCGGATGGTATAGAGGATTTCGCGACCTGTGGGCATAGCAGTGTCTCCCGTTGAGTTTGCTCAACTGAGACGGCTCACAAGCACAATGTCAATAATTATTGCTATGCGCTGTAAGTATTGATGCAGAAATTCACCCTCTAATATGCATAGCTCAGCCAGTGGCTACTCAGACCCTTAAGTGTTCGAGGGAAAGTCCTGGAAATTTGACGCTTGCAATGTCTTCAGCGAGCATTTTCGTCGGAAACCCACGGCCGTAGCCGGCGTCAACTCCAGTGTCGGCCCAACCGCCCAAGGCACGCCGACGATCCTCTGGGACGCCAGCCTCGCGAAGTCGGTCGGCCCAGCCGTGTCGGAAGGAGTGGAATGTGGTCGAGGCCTTCGCTGCGCCGCAGCTCTTCAAAAAGCGAGCGAACCACTTCTGAAACGCGTCGGAGAAGTAGCCACGGCTATCCGCGCTCAACTCTGGGAACAGCCTACCTTGGGACGCCTTTCGAGCGTCCGCTACGAAGTCGAGAAAACCCATGGCGAGGATTTCCGGGTGTAGCGGGACGATGCGGGTTCCCGCCTTGCTCTTAACCCGCTGTGTGGCTTCTGCCGCCCGTACCAGGATGACCGGAACCCCATCGCGCTCCGCAATGTCATCCGGCGCGAGCTGGCAGCACTCATTCAGCCGAAGCCCATGGAACAGGCTCAGGATTGGCACCCAAAATCGTGCACGGCGTGGGCGGAGAGGACCAACCTTGGCGTAGCCTATCTCGTCGTCAGTGCATCCGGTGTAGAGCGGCGCGTTGAAAATGGCCCGCATTTGTTGAAGCGAGAACGGCTCCCGCTTCGCTTGGGGGGCTTCCTCAATCGTTAGCCCAGCGGCGGGGTTCTTGCTCAACCACTCCTCCCGGACGGCCCAATTGAAGAGCGTTGCCATCTTCGTGATGTGCGAGTTCACGGTCTGTGTGTTGAGCGGAGCCAGCCCTTCACGCTTTGCAGTCTCGGCAGCCTGTGCCAGCGAGAAGGATGGGAACCGCTTCGTCGCATTCGGTGGTAGCGCCCGGAACAGGTCACGAACCTGCTTAGCGTGGTCGCGCGAGAGCCCGGTGACGTCCATGTCCGTACCGACCAACTCTTGGAGGGCGCGGAAGACCATCCCATAGTCCGCATTCGTCTTCCCGGTACGCGAGCCCCGACCGGGGTCGCTTTCGAAAGCGCGGATGAGATCGTTCAGCGTCCGTTTAGGCTGCGCATCAGGTCGCGGCGTGCCGTCGAAGAGTGGATCGCCTTTGCTACCTGTGCTGCCCGCGAGGGCGGCCACTTGTCGGGCGTTGAGCGCGAGCATGGCGCGCCGCACCACGCTTGCCAGTCGGCGGTAGGGATCGCCGTTCCAGTCAACGTTCGGCCGGCGCACCGAACGGCGCAGCTTTCCAGGACCGTGCGGCTCCGGAGGCATGCCAGCGCGCAGTAGGATTTGATCTGTCGTCGCCCGCACCGCTTCGAGGTAATCGTCCGGCCGGGGGCTTTCGAGGATTTGGGCCTCCGCCCGCGCATCGGCCAGGACCACATCCCAATCTACAAAACGCAGCTCGTCCCTCTCTTCGGGCGAGCGTGCAACTTGTTGCACGGCTTCTTCGAACCACCGGACGGCAAGGTCTTCGATTTCGCGCGGTGCCAGCCTCTCTAGGCGGCCGGATACGAGAAGCTGCCGCGTATGAGCGATTTCTGAGCGCTGCCGCCTCACCGTCTCCCACTCTCGCTCCAGCCGCGCTTGCTCGATGCGAAACCGGGTAAGCGCGACGCGCCGATCCTTCGTCCGAAGGCTGCGAACGAAATGTGACCGCCCGACGTCACGGGCGATATCCACCGGCACCCGCATGCGGAGATAGAACGTGCCTTCGCGGGTCGTGAGATTGGGGTGGTGGGCCACAGGTTCACCGCTCAATGTGTCACAGTCGTGTGTCACAGTCGCGTCTGAGAAGCTGTTTTCCATCAGTATCTTGTGCCACCACAGGCACTTAGAAGGCAAGTGGTGGGCCCGGCAGGACTCGAACCTGCAACCAGACCGTTATGAGCGGTCGGCTCTAACCATTGAGCTACAGGCCCCACGCCCATTTCCGTAGAGGGAAAGCCCCCTAGCCGTCCAGTCCCATCCGGGGCGAATCCCCCCGAATTCCGCCCGTTTCCGCCCACTCCGGTCCCGCATCGGTCCCGCGTTCCCGGGGCGTTCGGGAGCCGTTCTAGGCCGCCCGCACGATCCTGGCGACGTTCTCCCGCGACCGCAGCGACCGCAGCGGGATCCCGTGCCGGGCGAGCCTCTCGACCTGCCGGGCGTGGGCGCCCTCGACGTCGTGGTCCTTGTGGTAATGGAGCGAGAAGATGTCGTGCAGGCCCGGGGCCGCCCGCGCCTTCGCCCGGCCGCCCGCGATGCCCGCCTGGTAGTCCTGGGCGTGGTGCCCGTAGACGCGCTGGAGCATCGCTTCGGTCATGCCCAAATAATTCGCGGCGTCCCAGGCGTTCGCCCCGCGCTGCATTAGCCAGCTCGCGCACGTGTGCCGAAGGACGTGGGGCGTGACGTCGGTCCCCAGGCCCGTGTTGCCAACCGCGGTGGCGAAGCCCTTGTTGACCTCGCGCACCGGCAGGTTGCGCCACTCGACCACGAACTGGGGCAGGGTCCCGTCCGGGCGGGGGATGGTCGCCCAGCGCCGGATGTGGGTGAGGAGCCTGTCCGGCAGGCGCACCGCCGGCTGGCGCTTCTTCGTCGCCTTGGCTCCTATCGCCTTGCGGTGGAACACGCCGCGCTCAAGGTCGACCCAGCCGGCCCCGGGGGTGGGCTTGAACGCCGCACCGCAGATCGCGGCCGCGCGGGTCCCCGTATAGATTCCGACGAGGAGGAACCGGGCGAGGTGACGGTGCGACTGCTTTGCGGTCGGCAGGACCTGCCCGGCGTCGACGCCCCGGTGGCGGCGCTGCATCTCGCGCTGGCGCCACATCGAGTGAAGGAGGCGGGCGGCCTCGTCGCGCTCCAGGTAGCGTTCGCGGGACGCGCCCTTCTCCGGGAGCGGTACCTCGATGACCTGGCGGCAGTAGCCCTCCTTGCGGTGATAGTTGATCGCCGCCCGCAGGTCTTCAAGCTCGCGCCGGACCCCGGAGGCCTGCACCATGCGCGGCTCCACGCCAGTCACGTCCGGCTTTGCGGACTTCCACGCCTGCGCGCACCGCCAGGCAGTGTAGGTCCGACAGGCCCGCCCGTTGACGTCGGACAGGGCCCTGCCCGCCCACCACTCGCCGAGTTGGAGGAGGCGTTGCAGCGTCTTGTCCGGCCGCTTGAACGCCGGGACCTTGTCCTTGGCGTAGATCAGGAGGACGTCCGTCACGAGGATGTGGCGCGGGTCCTGATCCTGCTCGCGGCCGGGCAGGTGCTTGGCCGCGATGTACTCGGCTAGCTTGACCTCGGCGGCCGGGCGATCCTCCTTAGGGCATCCAGTGACGATGCGGACGCCGTCGTCATCCTTGATGACCCAGACGGCGGCCTTGCCGGTCCTGGTTTTGCTGGGCTTCTCGGCTGGCTTGAGCCAGAGGCGAGGTCCTTGTCTACGTGCCGGCATCGGTCGCGCCACTCCTGGATAATCCGTCGGGTGACCACGATCCTGCGCCCGTGCCTCTCCGGCCGGAGGGCCCCCCGGTCCACCGCCTCGCGTAGCTGGCGCACGGTCCAGCACGGCAGGCGGTCGAGGACGCCGTCGGGGTCCGGGGCGCAGAGCTCCGGGAGCCAGACGGCCGTCTCCAGGTCGAGGGGGGTGTCGTCGCCGGTGACGGCCGCGAGTTGCGGCCGTCCCTCGAACAAGTCGGCAATGGCAATGAGCTCGTACGTGGTCATGACCTACAGTCCAGGATCACGGAATCGAGCGCAACGGCCGACTGCGCAGGTTGAGTGCCCAAGGTTAATCGCGTTCCCCCAGGCGGGGGTCGGGGTCCTCCCCAATTCTGGGGAGGAGGCTGTCCTCACGCGGGACCGCTAGGGGTACCGCCGCCGCCCATGAGGGGGATGGCCACCCTCACGACGCGGTTCGCTTGGAGCGGCGTCAGGCCATGGAGCGCGGCCCGGACGGCGGGCGGGTCCGCCTCCGTCATCGCGGCCGCGAGCCTGGCCGCCCGGACCCTGGTCTCCTCGGCCGTCACGCGTACACCCCGGGGCGTCCCGCCTCCGCGGCGACGTCGGCCCGCACGAAATGGAGGGCCTCCTCCGGCGGGATCCCACACTCGCACGCGAGGCGGTACGCCAGGGCGAGGTCCTCCAGCCCGAGGCGTCCGCCAATGCGGACAGGCTCCGGCGCCCGGGCCTGGATGACGACCCGGGACGGGGGCGGGGGCGCCGCGGGGAGCTCAACGGCCTCCCGACGGATAGCGACGACGTTCGTCTCAGGCTCTGGAGACGGGACAGACGGGGCCGCGACCGCGACAGCCGGGGCCTCGGGCGCCCGGGCCGGGGGTGGCCATGAAACCGCGATGCCCCGTCAGGCCCACGCGGCGGAGGGCCTGGTAGGCCCCGCTCTCACTGATCCCCCAGCGCGACGCGAGCTCGGGATGCTGGTCGTCTCCGCGTGGTCGAGCCGGATCTGGTCGGCATTCGGGGCGCGGCCGCGCACGCGGGGGGGGGCGCGACGGTGGCGGTCCTGACGGGGGTGACGGTCATAGGCTTGGGCTCCTCGATGGCTGGGGTGACCGGTGCCTCGACGAGGCCCGGGAAGACGATGGCGATGGCGGCTGGGTCATGCCCGGCGAGCGCGGCCGCGAGCTCGTCGGTGGGCTCGGGCAGGCGGTAGCGCCCGGTCGACGGCTGATCGGGCACCATCGCGAGGGCCACCCGCAGGACGCCGGCGACGGCGCGCTCGTGGGCATGGCGGGCCTCGATGCGGGCGGCGGCGTCGGCATCGCCCCGGTTCGCGGCGTGGCCATCCAGCGCATTGCGGCCGCGATCCCGTGGGGAAATCCGCGGCATGTCGAGGATGCCTCGCTCGTGCTCGACGCACATGAGCGAGTTCAGCCCCATGCCGGCGGCGCGCTCCCCGGCCGCCCGAGACCGCAGTGCGAACCCCGCCTCGATGGCGACTGCCTCCTGCTCGGGGCTCGCCGTCCGCACCCGGCTCGATGCAGAGACCGTCCCGGAGAGGATCGCGCGGCCGGCGCGGGCAAGGGCCCCCAGGGTCCTAGGTTCGATCCAGTGCCAGCGCTCCTCGGCCGCCTCCGCCCCGCACGTGGCGAAGATCTTGGCGACCTTCTCGGGCGAGGGCGTCTCGTAGACGAGCTTGTTGATGCTCGCGAAGCTCTCGCGCATCAGGACCTCCCTCCGAGCGAAACGAATCGCTCAACCTTGGCGAGATCCAGTGCGGCGAGGATGGACGCCCCCGGGGCACGCCGGCCGCCGACGACGTCGGACACGTACGCCGGGCTGACCCCTGCGCGGTCCGCGAACGCCCGCTGCGATCCCGCGTCCCGGATAGCGCGGGACAGGCGCAGGCGGACGTCGTCCTGGGTAAGGTCGGTCATGCCGCCCTCCTGGCGCCAGCGACCCGGGCCTTAGCGGCGGCGACGTCTGCCGGGCGCCGGGATGCCCGCGGCCACTCGGTGTGCCCGCGCTCCCTCAGGAGTTTCCTGACGAGGTGCTCCGTCACGCCCGCCGCCTGGGCTGCATACGAGACACCACCGAGCGAGAACACGGCGTTGACGACACCCTGCTCCTCGGCGGGGGTGAGGCGGCGGCTGGCGTTGCGGGACCGCCCTTCGACGAGCGCGCGCCCGGCCTCAACGAGCGCCCGGATGTGGGAGTGAGTGAGCCAGCCGTAGCGCTCGTACAGGCACTCCCAGGACCCGTGGAGCTCGTGGAACCGGCGGTAGGCCTCCAGCGGAGCGATTTTCCGATGGAGCGACTGGTCGAGTTCGAGCTCCCTGTGAGTAGCCATGCGCACCGTATTACCCTCCGCAAATCCGCGTATGCGCAGATTGTGAGAAGCGAATCACCAGATTGCCAGAACCAAGGACCGGTCGAGCGCAAATAAATCATTCAATGGTAGTTAACTGGTGTTAGCTACCATAAGGAACAAGCCATTACCACTATTTGCACCCGTATTTCAACAACACGATGTTGTCCAAACCGTTGTTGAAATCGTACCTCCGCGTTGTCGAAACAAAGTCCTGGAGATTTTTCGGAGTCGCGCTACCCTTCGTTTGTACGCTGATTGAGGGATTCGCTTCATGGACACATGTGAGATGCGCAGGGACGGACCGCCCGATGCCTTCGGGCTTGCTTGGGTTATCCGCAAGGATATCCCCGACGGCCGCGTGCTCTACGTCGCCGAGGCGACCACGCCGGCGTTCGAGCAGGCCTGGAAGGTGATCGGCATGGAAATTCGCCACCTCGGCTTCTCGCTTACCGAGGGGCGGCCGGGGAATGGCTGGACGGGCGCGCGGCCGACGTTCTGGCTGTCCAAGTCGGGCTGGAGCGTCCCGGCGTGGGCGCGCTACCAGGCCCTCCTGCCGGCGGCGATCAAACGGGTCGCGGAGTACGAAGAGATGCAGGAGCGCATCAAGGCTAGCTGGGCCGCAGACCGGGCCGCAAAGGCGGCCTTCGTCCCGAACGCTCGCGCCGCGGCGCGGGAGAGCCTCGATGCCCGCCCATGGGCCTGGACCAAGGCTGAGACCGTCACGGAGGCCGAGGCCCTCCTCGCGCGGGAGGACCTCGACGTCGCCGGCGCCAGGATCCTGAACCGGCTGACCGCAAATGCGGACAAGAACGTGGAGCGCGCGAGGGCCACCGCCTCCACCGCATCCGCGGCCGAGCTCGCCCGGGCGGGTGATGCATGTGTCCGGGAGGCCGCGCGGGAGGCGGTCGCGCTGCTCACCGCAATGGACATCGACCGCGCCACGACGACGAATGGGGAGGGGTGGGGGCGGTCCACGTCGATCCTCGGGCACGTCCTCGCGGATGCCGGCGAGCTCGATGAGGCGCAGGCGTCACATGCGATCCGCATCCTCCGGACGCACCGCAAGCAACTGCCGGCGGATCTCGCGCTGCGCGTGTTCGGGTCCTAAGGGGACTTGGGCTTCACGGTTAGGGTGGCCTCGTACCCGCAGGCATCGAGGGCGGCGAGGAGGCGGGCGAGACCCCACCCCTCGAATGCTTCGGCCCGGATCTCGGATCTCACCTTCGGGGATCGGACGCCCTGACCGAGGGCGGCCGGATATGCGGACGGGAGCCGCTTGCAGACTCGCTCCCGGGCGCCCGGCTTCTCGACCTGGCCGGCCACGAGGGCGAGGAGCCGGTCCTCCATGGAGGCCGCGGCCCGGGCCCCGGCGGCCGCGTCGTACCTGGAAATGATCTCGTCGCCCCGGGTCCGGGTCGCACGCTTCGTGGTCACCAAGAGCCCCGCCAGCGACCGGCACAGGGCGGCGTGTTCGGGGTAGCGCGCCTCAGTGGCATACGCGGTGGCGGTAGGCACAGGTAATCCTCGTCGGCGAATCGCCTCTTACAAGAATGTACGTCTGCAAGCCGTTGCAACAATGGGGGAATTCCCTCAGGCGGCCATCGCAATGGCACGGACAGGGCGGGAAGCGGCCGTCCTCGCGATGCGGACCCCAACCGGGGCGCCCGAGATGGTGATAGCGACCGGGATCCCGAGGGCCTGGGCGACGTCGATGAAGGTGGCGGGGGACCACCGGATCGCGGCCGGGCCCTCCAGGAGCTTCCATCGCTTGTGCCGGTCGAACCGCAATCCCGTGAGGGCGGCGACCTCGTCGTTCGTTAGTCCGCGACCTCCCTGCGCATGGTCATGGCGTCAACATCTCCAGCTCATCCGATCCGGTCTAGGACCCACTTGCGGTATGCGTCGGGGTCGGTGCCCATCGCCGCGGCGATGGCGGCGGCGAGCCTGGCCTGCTCCTCACCCTGCCGGGCCTGGCGCCTGGCGGTGCGGGCCCGGACCTCGGGTATGCTGAGGTCCCAGGCCCCGGGGCCGATCTCGGCCTCCAGGTCCAAGGTCTGCCGGATGATCTCCACGAGGAGGTTCCGGCGGATGTCGCGGGTATCGGGCTCTACGTCCGCTTCCGCGACTTCGGCGTGGCCTTCGAGCGGGACCGAGAGGTCGTCGCCTTCCCAGCGGTCCTCGTCGACGTAGTCGGGGCGGACGACGTCTGAGCTGAGGACTGGCTCTGCATCACCCGCATCAGTGTCCCGCTCATCGCTCGTCCGACGCGGCCCAAAAAACCCGCCGGGTCATCCTGCCAGGTGCCATGCTGGATGGTGGTGAGCGCCGGCTCGAACTCGTGCTCCGGGACGCCCAGGAGCCATTGCTCGATCTCCGCGTCGCCCGGGGCGCCGATGCAGATTGCGATATGGGCGGCGTCCGCGAGGGGGCCGTCCACCAACTGGGCCGCCATGTAGGCGTCGATGTCCGGGTCGACCGGGCTCTCCTCGCCGGCCTGGGCCGCCTTTGCGGACACCCCGATGGCGGCGCCGAAGGTGTAGAACGCCTGGACGCTCTGGAACCGACCGACATGCTGGGTGAACTGCGCGACGGTCGGGGGCCTCCACGGGACATGCTTCCCGTGGAGGATGATGGTCCCGCCCTTCGCGGTCGGGGTGACCGCGAGGACGGAGAGGAGCTCGCTGCGCGAGAGGAGGTTCTGGGTCACAGACACGTCCTCAGAGCAGGTCGATCATGTAGCCGTACTCGTAGCCGGCCTTCTGCGTGTAGTCGGCCTCCATGCTGCCCGAGGCGGTCGCCTTGACCACCTCGCCGCTGCCATCGGCGATCCACTGCACGTCGCCACCTTCGCCACCGAAGGTAAGCTGCGGCACGACGATCTTGCGGTTGGTGCCGCGCAGGTTGTTCTGGCGCAGGAAGAACCGCCCGGTCAGGGACAGGGTCTGGAGGAGCTCCACGACGTTGGTGGAGGCGGTGCCCGTGACAGCCGGCGCGGAGAACGACACGACGACGTCCTCGTTGACGTCCGCACCCTCGGGCCAGACCACGATCTGCACGACGCCGGACTTGCTGTCGTGGCGGTAGGTGGCGGGCGGGATGACCTCGCCGCCGACGGTGACCGAGGTCACGACGGTCCCGATCAGGCCAATGGAGGCGGCCTCGTCGATGGCGGTGTCGCCGGCCTTGAGCTCCAGCCACTCGTTGACCATGACGCCGGGGAACGACTGTTCCTTGGCGGGGACGATGGCCTGGGTGAACGGCTTCACGTTGGCAAGGTGCGAGAGCGCCAGGCGGAGCGTGTTCATCGTGCCGAACTCGACGTCGACGCCGCCGGTGAGCTGGCCGTAATCCGTGGCGATGATGCCGTTGCCGGGCTCCTCGGGGGTCCGGATCTCGGTCTTCGTCGAGCTCTTTTTGAACGTGGCGGTCGCGTGCCCGAACGGGATGAGCGAGGAGGTGCCGCGCAGCTGGAAGGCGCACTGGCCCGACGGCTTGTTGAGCAGCTTGGGGTCGAGGGGCTTGAAAACGGCTCCGGCCATGATGGCCTCCTGTTACTGACGGGGGAAAATCGTGGCCGGATCGTTCTCCGGGCTCACGTACTGGACGAGGAAGGCGAGGAGGAATCCCCCCTGCGAGCCCTTCTCGGATTGGAAGGTCTGGGGCTGGCTGGACACGAGGCGGACGTCCTCGACCTCGATGCCGAGGGCCCGGGGATCCGCCAGCGCGGCGCGCACCTGGTTGGTGAGGGCACGGCTCGCCGCCTTGAAGTCCTCACGCCCCTCGTCGAGCACGACGATGACGTCGACCTGCTGGTGCCGCTCGATGATGCGGTCGCCGGGCTCGCCGACCAGGTAGTCGTGGATGAGCTCGTTCCCGAGGCCGACGACGGCGGCCGGCAGGTGGGCGTCCTTGACCGGGAGCTCCTCCGGCGTGAGCACGCGCTTGAGCCCCGGGACGGCCGCCTTGATGCGGGCCCGGAATGCGTCCTCGATCTGTGTCAGTGCGTCGGCCAATAGTTGCTCTCTCGTCGTACGAGAGGCAGGTTCGAGGGTCCCCCGTGGCCCGTGCAAGGCCACGCCTGAGCCCTGGAGGCCGCGCAGCATGGCAGACGAACTAGGACCCCTGGGATCCGGGCCGATCCGGTGGCCAGGGCCCGGCGACAAGCTGTTCACATCGGGCGGCCCGGACGATGCGCTGCTGACCCCGCATCACGGCCTAAACCTCATGGCGACGGGCTATCTCTCCGCGGCCGGGCTCTTGGTCGAGAAATCGATTGGACACGACTTCGGCCGTGACACGCTCGTTTGGCCGATTGTGTTCCTCTACCGCCAGTACCTCGAACTGGAGCTCAAGGAGGGCATCGCGGATTTCGGGGCCGCGGCAGGCATCGACGCCAACTGGACGACCCATGACCTCCGCACGCTCTGGAGGAGCTACAAACGGACGGTTGATCACTATGAGATTGGAGGCGACGTCGAAGCGACTAAGGCGGTCGCGCGGGCAATCAACGAGTTCGCCGAGATCGACCCTGGATCGTTTTCGTTCCGGTTTCCCGTGAACAGGGATGGCAGCCGCATCGCTCGGGACGGCCACGAACGCATCGACCTCGAACGCCTCCGGGACGTGATGCGCGGCATCTCGAACTATTTGTCCGCAACCTCCGGCCTACTTACCGATATGATCAAAGCTTGGCCGGACGACGGACCAGAGTACGACGGACCAGAGTACTAGGCCGATCCACTTGCGCTCGCGTGCGTTATTTCTCATCGATCCCCGGCATCCAGAAGGAGGTTGCGGCTGCCGTACATGCGATAATCGAAGGGGCCTAAGCCCTGGCTAGCGTCAGCCTGCGCCAGGACCCTTCCCAGGGCTCCACCATGAGGACGCGGTAGGTGTCGCCCTCGACCTCGATGGCGCAGGTGCCGGCCGTGCGGCGCTGCCGGACGCGGAACGCGGTGGAGTTCGTGAGGGCGACGATCTCCTCGCCGGCCTCCAGGTCCTCCAGGTCACCCTCGCCGGCGACGACGATCTTCACCGCCTCGCCGCTGTCCTTCGTGGCCTCGACGTACTGAGGATTGAGAAGCTGGAGCTTCACCAGGCCGCCCCCGTCCGCGAGCGCCGACGCAACCTGCCAGAGCGCGGACGAGATCCAGAGGAGGTCCCCCTTCTCAAGGTGCGGCGCGTCAATCTCGTTGATGCTGGCGAGGGTCTCCCCGTCCAGCATGGGGACCTCGCCGTTCATGCGGTCCTTGACGACCTCGCGTCGGATGAAGGAGGCGCGGAGGGGCACCATGCCGTGCACCCTGCTCTCCAGCCGGGCGGGCTCCGCCAGACTCGACTGCGTCAGGGTGCGAGCCAGGACCGCGAACAGGGGCGAGGTCACTGGGCGGCTGCCGCTTCGAGCGCCGCGACCTTGGCCGTCAGGTCGGCTAGGGTGTCCGCCAGCGGGCCCTTGCCTGGCTCACCGCTGCCGTCACCGTACTGGAGGACCTCAAGGTAAGCCCGGGCTTGCTGCGAGTAGATGCTGAGCTCGGAGAGGACGAGGTCCAACGCCTGCCCCTGAAATGCGATGTCCCGCGCCTCCAGGGGCACCGTGCGGGTCGCACGCGACTTGATGAGGCCGGTGTCCAAGGGCAGGCCCAGGTAGTCCAGTGTCGCGTCGGCGGTCACCGAGAAATCAACGTCCTCGCCAGGCACGATGATTATCCGCCCCTGCGTGTCGAACCCGACGTATGAGTTGCCGCCGAAGGGGGATTTGAGCAAGTAGGGGAGGTCCTCGGGCAGGGTCCCGGCAGGGATCTGAATGGTCCGATTGAAGCCCGCCCATTTGAATGTGAATGTGAAGTCGTTGAACGCCTCATCGACCGGGAAGGTGCCGACCAGCGTCTCAGGCCCCACGGCAACGGCGCGCCTCGTCTTGACCGCGTTGGCGTTGAGGGCGCCGTACTGTCCCTCGACCGTGTCGATGCGCTGGTACTGGAGGTTGTCGATATTCCCCCGGATAGTCGCGAGGGCCGACGTGAGCCGCTCTCCGACCCGCTGACCCTGGGACCGATCGCCGATGTCGTCCGTCGTTGCCTTCGCAGGCACGGGCTCGACGTTCATGACGAGTTGGTCCGGCCCCAGTCCAAGCATCGCGATGGCGGCGGGGGAGGCTCCGGTGAAATCGTATGGCTGCGTGCCCGAGATCGCGAACCTGTCGCCGCCAAGATCGGTGCGGAAAACGGTCGCCTGGAACTGGACGTTGATCGCAAGGCCGGCATCCGCGAATGACGCGCCGGCCGAGACGTAGGCAGTGCGCGGCTGCCCCCCGATGAGGAACGCGATTTCCGTGTTCTCCCCGGGCGATTGGTAGGCGTTGGCCGCCGAGAGACCGTACGGGTCCGCCAGGAACACGGGCTCCCCCGGGTCGACCGGACCGCCGCCGGAAGGTCGGGCCGCGAGCTCGGCGATGGCCTCCTGCACGGTGTCCCCGGCGACGCCCGGGACGGGCGCCAGGGGGACGGCCGCGGCGACGATGGCGATGATGGCGGGGATGTGGGTCTGCATGTCAGGCGGTCCCGTCGATGGTCGCGGCGGCGAGTATGGGCATCTCGAAATCGGAATCTGCGAGGAGGCGGAGGAGGGCCTGGCCCTCGTCCGTCAGGGCCACCGTCCACGTCCCGGCGCGGAACGGGAACATGACCGCGCGGGCGGCGTCGCCCTGGAGGGCCCCGACCTGGGCGGCATGGCCGACGTACAGGGTGCGCCCGGCTGGGACGTCCAGCATGAACAGGCTGGCGGCGCCGGATACGACGCCGTCGAGGACGCCCGGAACGTCCGCATTTACGGTCGCCCGGTAGACGCGGCCGCCAAGGGGAAAGGCGTCCGCGGTCTCGGCCCGCTCGAACAGGGCGCCTGCGATGAACTTGTCGGCCATGGGCCCCTCGACCCCCCTCTGGGCCTGAGACACGGCGTCCTCGAACGGGCGCTGCATAACGGGCCGGTACTCCGCGCGGGGGATCTCGACCATCAGGATGCGCGGGCGACCCAGGTTGACCACCTTGGGCAGCGCCTTGACCTTGCCCCGGCCGTTGATGAAGCGAGTCTTCGCGTTGCCGTACTCGTCGGCCTGTGCGCGCACCCTAGGCGGCCTGGCGATGTACCCCATGAGGCGGCTGCCACCCACCTTCACCTCACCCCGGTAGACCCCCCAGCGCCCTGCCACGGCCCGCTTCGCGTACTGCCCTTCCGCATTGCGGGCGAGCCTGGCCATGGTCGCCCCGGGAAGGTCATGCGAGCGGTTGGGCTTGATGCCCTGCGTCAGGGCCAGGTTCTTCCAGTGAGAGACGAGGATGCGGTCCTGGGCCAGTCCCACGTCGCCGGGGAGCCTCGTGTTCCGGCTGTCGCCCATCGCGTACTTCATGACCACGCTCTGGGGGTCCGCTACGTACGCCTCCGCCTCGACCCCGTCCCTCAGGGACCGCCCCTTCCCCAGGCTCCGACGGTATTGCCACGCCTGGAGCATCCACGGGGTGGCGTCCTTGAAGACGTCATCGGTCGCGTCTCTCATATGGACTTTGACCGCTTTTGCGGACTCGTCGACAGTCCACGCGGCCGCCCGCTCGAACTTCCGATAGCTTGTCTCGGAGACGTACTGCTCCTCCCATGAGCGTATGGCTCGCGTGAGGTCCTGCACGAAACGGGCGTAGGTGGGAGGGGCTGCCATGGGCGTTTCGTACCCGGCATGGCGTGGCCCGATGAAGGTCACGCCTACGGCCCTGGGGAAGGCAGGGAGGCTCTCCCGGTAGCCTACGGCCCGATGGCTGCGCGGGCTCTCCCGAGGCTACGCCCTGACCATCCAGGGGGCTTCCCGGTGCCTACGGCCCTGACCCTGAAACGAGGAACCCCGCCACCGGAGACCGGGACGGGGTTCGGGGAGATGAGGTGCATCGCCGTGCCCATGCGAGAGCCTCATCAAGGTAGCCAATTCGCCCGACTTCCACAAGGGCAGAAGCGTCCTAACCTCCGGTCCGGGCAAGGAAAATAGGCCTTCTTGATGCCTACGGCCCTGTCCCGGAATAGGGCGTCCTGGAGGCTACGCCCTGGCCTCGGTGGGGGTGACCCGAGGCCTCCGGCCCTTGCCCTGGGAGAGGTTCACCTTCCGGCTACGCCCCAATTTTGGGGACGCCTTCTTGGTATCCCCAAGACGGTCCGGGACGATGCGGATCGGAAATGCGCGTATGCCAGTCGCGTTCTCGTCCGCGCACACAGATTTGGCGATACGGCGAGCGGCGGCCTCAAGCTCGGTCCACGACGTATAAAGGCCCTGGCGACGGTCCTGAGCCATCTCGGCCCTCGCGCACCCGATTTGATACGCGATCATCGCATCAAGCCTTAGTGCGGGATCCCAAGGCAGGGAACGAGGGGCGGGAGAGGCGGCGGAGGGAGCAGGGGCGCCCACGGGGGCAGGGACGGGAGGAGACGCCGCCAGGGCGGCGGCCCCGGCGCGGGGCACTTGTAGTATGATTTGACGCTTAGTCGTTGAAGTTCCTGACGAAATCCTGGTGAACGTGGCGTCGAGAACGTCGGCCATAATCGCCGTCACCTGGTTCCCCGATTTCGCTGCCACACGGAAGGAATCGTGCACTGGCAGGCAGGCGATGTCGGCCTTCCGGCACCTCTTCATGACCTCAACGGCCATGGCGCTGTCGATGCCCATCAGGCGCACGCCGGCGTCGCTCCCAAGGAACCCGGCGATGGGCGCGTTCAGTTCCGCAATGGCGTCTACGAGCCCCTGCGTGTAGGTCCGCGTACCCGTCCACCCGTCCCGCCACATGAGGGCATCGACGGCGCCCTTGAGCCCGCCCTTCGCGTTTATGCCGATATTGAGGGCCAGCTTGCCGTGGTCCCGCTCGTGCTCACCCGTGTCGTAGACGTCCCGGGGCATGGTCGCGCCAACCATCGCGTACAGGAGCGTCGGGTGGAGCATGGCGAAGTCGGGCTCGACAGTGAGCTCGCCGTTGATGAGGAGCTCGGCCCTGCGATCCTTGGGCAGGGACTGCCACCAACCGTACAGGCGCCCGTGACAGTCGAATCTCCCACGTCCGAAAATGCGGACGATCTCCGGGCTGGGTGTCGGAAGGGCGCAGGCCCACGTCTCCACCCCGTCCTTGACCTTCCGTGCCCTCAGGTGATGGCGCGACCTCTGCCAATCCTCGGGCGAGGCGTCGGGGGAGACCTCGACACGCATGCCACTCAGCCACTCGTTCAGGCCGTCGGCTTCCTTGCGGATCCGCTGCGCCCGCTCGGTGTCCGGGATGGCGACGGTCACGCCTGCCTCGTCCCGCATGATGATCGAGGATGCGGGGCGCAGGTGCTCGAACCGGGCGTCGCCGAGCCGCTCGATGAGGAGAGGCGTGGCGCGGAATCTGGACTGCCTGGGGACCTCGTCGAGGTGGGCACCCTGGCGGGCGCGGTCCTCCTCGAACAGGCCGGCATCGACGCCGGTCTTCATGGCGTGGATGACGTTGTCGTACGTCAGGTCCCCATTGGCTTCGCGGTTCGCGTACCAGTTCCTGGACCGTGAGAACGAGACGAATGGCTGGCTCGTCTCTGCCGCGAGGCCCCCGGTCGCCACGAGGATCCCAAGGGCATTGCGATAGGAAGAGCGGCCTGTGAGAGGCAGGCCGCAGGCTGCTAGGGCGGGCTCACGGGCACGCCAGTGACAGTGGAGCACCCTGTCCGGGCGCAGATCTGAGGGGGGCATGGATCTCGTCGCATGGGAGGGATGGACGTCCCATGCCGGCACCTCTGCGGCCTGGAACCCCTCAAACGTGCGCGCGTCGTTCGAATTTCGCCAGCCTTCTCAGGGGCATAGCCTTAACGGCTGAGCTTAACAGACCCATGCCCCTACCTCAGCCCATGTCGTCCCCATCGGAAGCCCATTTTCTCCCATGAGAAGCCCATGGGTTTCGGGCGACCTTCACTCTGTGACCCTGGACAGGCTGGACTGCCCTGGCGGTCATTCAGGGGCCTTCACGGGGCATGTGAATTTATTTGTGGTTTGTCCCGTCAGTCCTTGCCCGCCCCCATGGAAGGCCCATCGCTCCCCATCGAGGGCCCATGGTCGGCACGAATCGCCCATGGTGAACCGCCCCGGGTTTCCTGGAGGCTCCAATTCTTGAGAGGATGGAGCCATGACGAAGCGAACCCCACCGTATCCTCCCGAAGTCCGCGAACGTGCCGTGCGGATGGTTTTCGACCATCAGAGGTATCATGGCTCGCAATGGGCGGCGATCCGGTCGATCGCCACCAAGATCGGCTGCTCGGGCGAGACGCTGCGCAACTGGGTCCGGTAGTCCGAGCGTGACCGAGGTCAACGTGCTGGGCCGCCGACGGAGGAGCGCGAGCGGATCAAGGCGCTGGAGCGTGAGAACCGCGAGCTCAGGCAGGCCAACGAGATCCTTCGGAAGGCGTCGGCATATTTTGCGATGGCGGAGCTCGACCGCCCATTCAAACGATGAAAGCGTTCATCGACGCGCACCGCGATGCCTACGGGGTCGAGCCGATCTGCAAGGTGCTGCCGATCGCCCCGTCGACGTACTACGCGCATGCCGCGCGGCGCGCCGACCCCGGCAAGCTACCGGCACGGGCCAGGAGCGACGCCGTGCTGATGATCGAGATCCGGCGCGTGTTCGAGGCGAACTTCTGCGTCTATGGCGTGCGCAAGGTCTGGCGACAGCTCGGCCGGGAAGGGATCGTGGTGGCCCGTTGCACCATCGCGCGGCTGATGCGGACGATGGGACTGAGGGGCGTCGTGCGGGGCAAGACGGTTCGGACGACGAGACCCGATCCGGCAGCTTTATGCCCACTCGATCACGTCAACCGCCAGTTCAAGGCACCGCACCCGAACGCCCTGTGGGTCTCGGACTTCACCTACGTCGCGACCTGGGGCGGCTTCGTCTATGTGGCCTTCGTGATCGACGTCTTCGCCCGTCGCATCGTCGGCTGGCGTGTGTCCCAAACCGCTCATGCCAGCTTCGTGCTGGATGCCTTGGAGCAGGCCTTGCACGAGCGTCGTCCGGTCCGGGGTGGCGGCCTCGTGCATCATAGCGACAGGGGCTCGCAATACCTGTCGATCCGCTACACGGAGCGGCTCGCCGAGGCCGGTGTCGAGCCGTCCGTCGGCAGCGTCGGTGACAGCTACGACAATGCTCTGGCCGAGACGATCAACGGCCTCTTCAAGGTCGAGGTGATCCATCGCCGTGGCCCGTGGCGCTCCTTCGAGGCGGTCGAGTTCGCCACCCTCGAATGGGTCGACTGGTTCAACACCCGCCGCCTGCTTGAACCCATCGGGAATATCCCTCCCGCCGAGGCCGAAGCGCGCTACTATGCCCACACCAAGGTGCACGCCTTGGCCGCTTGACCCAAAGCAAATGGCCTCCAGGAAACGCGGTGCGGTTCATGGCGTTCTTTGAGCCCGGTTCCCACGCCCGGGGGAACGACCTGTCCCCATGCCCTGGTGACGCCGGTCCGACGCGGCTTTGCTGAGCTCCTGACCCCTCAGGAGAGCTCCCGTGTCACACGTCTCGTCTCACCGCGCCCGCGTCACCGACCATGCCGTCAGGCGCTTCGCCTAGCGCGTCCTGCACCGTACCGTCCCTGCCGGCCTGACCGACCGCCAGGCCGTGGGCGCGCTCCTGGCGCAGGGCGTGGACGTCCCCGGCGTACAGGCGCGCCTGGCGGCCATCGGGGGGATCGTTCTGGCGTCCCAGCAGGTCACCGGCACCGTCCTCGTGGCGGATGAGGGCATGCGCGTGCGGGTGGCCGACGGCGTCGTGGTGACGGTCCTGACGCCTCCGCCGCGTGTCCGTCCCGCCCGGCACCTCATGGCCATGGGGCGCGCCGCCTGAGGGTGCGTGGCCTTGCACGGGCCACGGGCGAGCCGGTCCCCTTAGGACACTGAGGCCGTCACCGGCGGCCATGCCCCCGAGGCCCCGTGTCCGCCCAAATCATCCCATTCCCCGAACGGCCGCTCGCCGACCCCTGCGGGGATCCGGTCGCCTGCGGTCACCTCGTCGAGCTCCCGGGCTCCGAGGGACGCACCCTGGTCTGCCTGCGCTGCGGGCTGGCTGGCCATGACGACACCCGCCTGACCGCCCTCGACGCGGCTCTCGCAATCGAGGAGGCCGCCGGTGCCTAACCTTCCTTCCGCCTACGCCTGGCTCTCGAAGGAGACCGGCCCCCGCGTCCTGATCGAGGCCCTCGCCCTGTACGGGACCAAGGAGACCTCCGGCGCCGCCAGCAACCCCGTCATCCTGGCATGGGCCAAGGAGACCGGCCTCGCCGGCGAGTACAAGGCAGACTCCATCCCGTGGTGCGGCCTGTTCGTCGCCATGGTCGTCAAACGGGCCGGGTTCGAGCCGGTGAAGGGCCCCCTCTGGGCCCGGAATTGGGCGACCTGGGGCACCAAGGCGGACAAGCCGTCCCTCGGTGACGTGCTGGTCAGCCGCCTCCATCGCCGCCGCGGACGCACGCCGGGCAATGGGTAGTGTCTCAGTTTGAAAATTGCGTCAGAGCTTTTTCCACGTAGCGCCGGATTTCGCGACGCAGTCGGGTGGGCAGGCTTTGCGCATCGCAATGCGATAGCCAAGGTGTTTCATAACCTCTCCAACAATCGTCCCAGCTGCGACGGCAGCGTTGTGCCGGCTTTTGTAGGCATCACCGTACTTAGCCTGCACCATTCGGTCGATGGCAGCCACCGCAGGAATCCCTGCATCCGCTGCCATTGTAGCGGCCTCCTTTCCTTCCTTTGACCAAGCAATCTCTACAATATTCAAGTACAAGGGGTCATCCATCGACACCCCGCCTGTGCTCAATGCGAGCCCGTTGCTATCAATCAATTCTTTAATGTAGCTTCCGCTCGGATTATTCCGCGCGTTCTCATATAAATTACGTCGATGGTCGATCGTCATTTTCTTGAGATCGTCGAGCGTATATATTTTTGCAGGCATCACAGACTCGCAACTGATTGTTTCTATACGGACCACGCTTTTCGCCGGTCGGCGCGGATGCCTTCACGAGCACGATCCGAAGCCGTTTCATGGCTATCGGGCACCGAGCAAGGTTCGACGTATTTCCTGTGCTTCCCGAAACGGGCGCCCACGCCTTGTGCCAAGCAGCCCCAAAACTTCAATATTTCTCAAAAAGTTCATATCGCGAACATTGCTTATTTCTGGGTTTTGCCGGAAGGCAAATCCCATAAGAGTGATTTCTAGCCAAGCAATGTCTTTCTTTTTAGATGATCTGGCCTGACTATATTTTCCTGTGTTGTCTTGTATGAGGGGGAGCAGAAACATAACCGGCGCCCCCCTCTGCTTTCCCATGCACTCGGTATAGATGTCTGTTTTGTGCTTTTGAAAAATCTCGCCCTTGAATCCATCTTTTGCAACAGTCATTCCAACGTACCAAGGCCGTATTTTATGCCCATATCTTATACCAAACACATAGCAACCTATCGCACCCGACAAGCCCTCATAAACACTACCAATATCTCTCCAAAAACTCAGCTGTGATACATGACAATCCCTATTCTCATGATTAATTTCATATGGACCGTAAGTATCGAAGAACGACATTTACGCTTGATCCCGGATAGCTGCGATAATCCGATTTGGCCTTTTGGTCCGGTGGGCATCAGAGCGAGCTTCCGCCTTTGAAGCGAAGCACGTTCTGCAACACCGCGATGGCGTCTTGTATATCTTTGATTTGGGCTCCCGTGATCGTTCGGTCGGCCTTGCCAACGTGCTTGGCGCTCTCGTTAAGAGCCGCCACCGTTTCGCTTACCACCGTCGCCATGTCTGCATCATCTTGAATGATCATCAAACCCTCCTGCTTAGCGCTAAGCATACGCCAGCCGCAGAGGCTGCGCGAGTGACTGGAACTCGAACGCGATGCTCAACTGTTCGGGATCAAATTTCAAACTGAGACACTACCGGGCAATGGCGGCCGAGGACGCCGCGGAGGCCTCGACGAATCGCCTGCGCGATCTGGAGTCCTCCCTGACCGCAAAGGCGGACACGCCCTGCGCCACGGCCGACGACGCGCGCCGCCTGAGGGACCTGTGATGCGCCTCGCCCTCGTCCCCGCCGTCGCCGCCCTCGGCCTCATGCTGGGGGGCTGCCCCGACAATGCCGCCCTCGACCTCTCGACCCGGCCGGCCCTGCCGCCGGTCCCTGCCGACCTAGCCGCCTGCTTTGCGCAGGCATTCCCGGAGATTCCGGATCGGGCCCTGTCCCGTGCCGACGTCGTCCGGATCATCGCAAACGCCAAGCTCACGGACCGCGCCAAGACGGCGTGCGGCGAGCGGCTCCTCGCCTGGGCGTCCGACGTCCAGCGCGAGTACGGGAGACACTGACGTGGACGCCATCCTCACCACCCTGATGGGTGACGCCAAGCCCATCGGCATCATCGCGATGCTAATCGTTGGCGTAGTGTTCGCCTTCCCCTGGATCAGGAAGGGCTTCCGCGAGATCTCAGATGCGGAGGCCATCCGGGTCGCGTCCGACGCCCTGCGCAAGGAGCTCGGGGAGCTACTCGACCGGGAACAAGCCAAGGTCGTCACCCTGACCGCCTCCCTCGACGAGGCCTCGACCCAAATGCGGTCTCTCCGCGAGGAGAACGGCGGGCTCCGGGCTGAGATGGCGGGCCTGCGCCGCGAGGTCCGGGCCATGGTGCGCATGTGCCTCTCGATGCGCCGCGCAATGCAACGGGCGGTCGACACGGGGGACGTCTCCCCCCTCCGCCTCTGGCTCGACCTCAACCCGTCCGACGACGAGGACATGAGGCCCGCGGCATGACCCCGGCGGCCGGCCTCCTCGCGCTCTACTGCGTCGCCGCGGCGCCGGCGCCGTCCGTGAATGCGGACGTCATGGCCGCGCTCCATGGCGCCCCGGTGCCGGCCGCGGCCGCAAAGGCGGACATCACGCTGGCCATCCGGGCCGCGGCCGCGCTGCGCAGGGGAGGTCGGCATGGCCATTGAGATCGCCACCCGCGCCGTCATCGAGGCAGCGAATCGCCTCGTGTCCCAGCGCCGGTGGTACCTGGAGCTACCGGACGACCGGCCCCTGCCGGACGATCTCGCGGCCGCCCTCGAACGGGCGCTCACCGCTCTCAACGCCGCGGAGGCCTCCTCGTGAGTGCGCAGGACCAGGCCACGGCGGACGCCCGCCTGTTCGCCCTCGACGCCCTCCGTGCCGCCCGTGCCGCGATGGCGGCCCCCGGGGTCCCCGCCGGCGAGGCCATGCTTGCGGTGTTCGCCGTCCTTGCCGTCGCCGCACTATTCCCGGACTTGGTCACCGAGGAGCCCGCGGGGGGGGGCTGGTGACGGTCGCTCCCCGCGGGGGATGCTGGGCTTCAGGGTGCAACTGCATGGCCGCAAAGGCGGACATCACCCTGGCCAACCACTCCGTCCTACGGCTGGGATAAGTGGCAACCTCCCTCGGACCTCTCGCCCTGAAGCGGACGTTCCGCCTCCGACCCATTGCAGTCATTAAGGTCTCAAACGGTGATACTTCGCTGATCGCAAAACCAAGGCTCAATGTGCCCGGCGATTGCGCAAGAAAACCAAATGGCCGATCCGACCAACAAGCCAACCAAAGCTGTAAATCACTATCATGGTTCCGATGTAAAGCATTGGAGTTACAAGATTATTGGGCAGTTGGTTTATGGTGGGCGCAAACCTTGCTGCCTTAATGATAGCAAGGGCCGGGACGATAGGAATCGCTTCCACAAAAAATGTTGCCTCATCGTCTCCTTGTAGTAAGGCAGCGTAGAACCACGAGACGAGCGAAAGTGCTGCGTAGGCTGCAACGAGAATGAGCCCGATCTTGCTGATGCTCTTGGCTCTTATCCGCATTGAACCTATTAGCCCCAATTCTTTGGAACAGGGTGTACTCAGGAGCGATCATACGCAACATGTACATCAAACTGTACCGGAACGGTCTGCAGCGACGGCAAATCTTTCAGCGCTTCGATGCGAGCTTTATATATCCCAGGCTCAAGACTGTATCGCACGATTAGTTTTGCGTAATATCTCTCAGTAAATCCATCACCTATAGGATCATCATAGACTTTGTCGAGAATTAATTCATCATCTTTCCCGTTAAGCCGAACTATCGTCAAGCGTACGGGAATCGTCAAACCGTTATCAATTCGGCGTTTTGTTATGATGTTGTATCCACCGTGGCCGGCTATTTTTCTTACTCGATCCCGATCTTTATTTCGATCGGGATCATCACGACTGCCTGCATTAAAATACAAATTGATATAAAATGAATGGCGCGCTTTGTTCCATACGTCGAGTATAAATTCAGCTTGAGATGATTTGATCCCCGCCTGGAACGGTACTTCCTTACTATCAAATTCAGCCGCGTTCGTCGGTGCGTTCGCACATGCCAAAGCTCCCAACAAGACGATGTATATTGGCAACGTTCGGCGCTTCATATTCAAGATCACCATATTAGGCCATTAAAAAAATTGGCTGTAGCCGGGCTGTGGTCAGCCATCTGCGTTCAATGCGCTAGGCGTCACGAGAGTGCGTTCCAACGAGTAACGAGAGTAGATGCGATAGCAAAATCGTCCAGTTGGCAATGACTACTTTCCACCCAACTCGGTCATAGAGTCCAATCAGGCAACTGCTCGGAAGGAGGCGATACCGGGG
>NZ_LMME01000019.1:0-23391 GCF_001422125.1 Methylobacterium sp. Leaf85
TGAAGGGGCCCGATCGGGCCCCTTCATCGTTCAAGCGGCCGACCGCCACTGGCCTGGTTTTACTCCGCCGCAGCGGCCTGGAATTGGTCCGCCCTTTACATTTTGTGAAGCGGTAGATCGTCTGCTTTAAGCTCCTTCGAGCGTCACAGTGTATTAGCCTTAAGGTCCGAGCTGGGTCGGTACCCGTCCGTCCGCTCTACGACCGGGTTGGGTGGCTTCCTGTCCGTCTGCTTCTGGATGGCTAACGCATCGAAGCGGAAGTTGTCTAATTGCATTGTCGCCGACCTGCCCTAAACCATCTCCCGGCTTGTCCGATGACGTAGTCTTGAGGTATCTACGGTTGGTCGACTAGCCGGAAAAGATACACCGACTTCATAATAACGTATACAAAATAGACACGGCGATCGACATGGAAAATGGAAGATTTATCCAAGCTTGGCGAGACGATTATCGAGGCGAATGATGTTGTCTATCACTAGTTCGCGACCCGGGTAGAAATCAGAGGTATAAGTTACAAGGTTGCAAGGTTGCAAGGTTGCAAGGTAGAAATCTGATTACTTAACGATGGTGTGAACGATCGAACTCAAGTAAATCTCGGCAAAAACGACTTAGGGGTTTTTCCATGGAGCCACGCAACCACACAGCGGCTATCCTTGGCCTCGGTATTGCCCTCTGGTTGGGTCTGTACAATGTGTTACAGCTCGCGGCCGGGCTTTCATCGCAGGCGACAATGGTCATTTCCGGTATAGCGATGTGGTCCGTTTGCATCATCATCGTGAGCGAACGCATCGGATGTCGCTGGGCTAGCCTGAAGGACTATAACACCCTGCACGGGCTCGGGTTTTGTGCACTGCTTCTCCCCGCATGCGAGGGAATATACACCCTAATCCCGACAATTTCCGAGCCAAACCCGCTCGTCTTCATAGGCGCGGGAATTTTCGTCGCAGCCGTTCAAGGCATAATTCACCGCGTCCAATTCTCGCCCGAAGAACGTGAGGCGATCCGCAAACAGCAACGTCGGCGGTTGTCGGAGTCCGAGAAAGTGCACCAATGACCGCGTAGGGTGGATTTCCGCCAGTCCGCTTTCAGGCGGCGGATGTATCAAGCGGACATAGCCTCGAAGACCACTTAAAATCCACTTAACACATGAACGCAGATGTCAACGACCGTTCGATCAAGACTACATAGTGTTTATCAGATTGCGCGCCTGAAGCCGCTCGCCGGGTAACAGATTACGCTCATCGCGTTGGAGCATTGCGGGCCATGAAAGTCTCGGGCGAACCGTCGGCGGGATCGACGATGACGATATCGGAAGGTGCGCGACGCGGCGTATCGACCGAGAGGAAAACCACAGGTTCCTCCAAAAGTGTCGGCAGGGCGTGAACGGTACCACGTTCGAAGAACAGGAGTTCTCCCGGCCCGAACTCTGCCTCCTTTCCGGCATCACCCATCCAGAATGTGCCGCGCCCCGACAGCACGTAGAGGTACTCGTCGCAGGTAGCGTGGTAATGCGGCGGCGTGGGGCGATAGACGCGGAAAACCCGAGCGCTCGCCGCCTCGCGGTCGGTCAGATAAGTGTCGACGAGAAGCGTCTGCGCCGTCTCGGGGAGCGCGGCCGCGATAGCCGTGAGGTCGAAACGTCTGGTCTTTGTCGAGTCCGACATGTTCGCTCCTGAGCGATAATCGTTGGGGCGCGGTTCGTCATCCACCTCATAACAGTGCCGGCCAACTCCGGTCGCTGCCTCGGATCAGCGATGGTCGTTGGGGGCAGGCTTGGCACCGATGTCGAGGGTGAACACCCTCAGTGGCTTCGCCACCCGGTCGACGCCGCCGTTGAAGGGGGCCATTCGATTCAGTTGCGCTGCAGGCATCCACAAACGCCCGTCAGCGTCGATCCACATCGCATCGACCCAGACGAGGCGAGGGTCCCGCACCACTGTTGTGCGGGTTCCGTCGGGCGTGAGCCTCAGCACGGAGAGCTGGTCGGTGTCGCTGACGTAGATGTTGCCCTCGGCATCGATGGCGGTCCCACCGGTCGAAGGCGTATCGGCAAAGCGCTCGACATGGGTGGCGAGGCTCGCCGCATCCAAGTCCGTATCATCGAGATAGCGGGTATCGATGCGCGACATCCGGCCGGAGCTCGGCTGGTAGTAGACCCAGCGCCCGTCGGGGGAGACCTCGATCTGGTCCGCATGGATGTGGAGCGGCTTGCCGTCCGGGCCGTACATCGGTCGACCTTCGGCCGAGACCGCCCGGTCGCTTACGGTCGAGGGGTGACCGTCAAGGACGCGTCGTCCCTGGCCCGAGCCGAGATCCAGTACGATTAGACCAGGCGCGCCGGCATCGGTGAGATAGGCGTGGCCGCCGTTGAAGCGGACATCGTCGACGAAGCTGTCCGCCTTCGTCACCGAGCCCAACGGGTAGACGCGGGCGACCCGGTTCGTCGCGAGGTCGATGCGGATGAGCTTCGGGCCGCCGGGTAGGACGGGGTTTCCGATGCCGGGGGCGCCGGTATCGACCAGCCACAGGGCCCCGTCGGGCCCGATACGCTGGGCGTTGACGCGCACGAAGGCCTTGGACGGGTCCTGGCCCTTCGCCCAGCCGTTCCACGTCACGTCCGGATATGGGACGAGGATGCCGTCCTTCCACTCCACGATCTGCGGACCGGCCGAGCCGTCGAGCCGCGCGAGCACGAGGAAACGGCGCCCATCGGGGGCGATGCTAACCCCGGTCGATGGTGTGTCGAGGGTCATCGCCGTCACGAGGCGGGGATCCTCTTCCGCAAACGCACGAGTGGAGCCGGGCAGTGAGAATGCTCCCGCCAGGAAACACAGGGTAAGGCTCGCGACGATGTTACGACGAGGGACGGTCATGATGCGTTTCCCGATGGTCTGCAGTCCTGGCGAGGTGGCGCTTGGGCTTATGGAGATGGAACGGTGCCAAGCTGCCGAAGCAGGGTAAGGTTGTCCTCGATGTGCCAGTTGGCTGCGATGCGTCCGTCGACGACGCGGTAGATATCGGTGGCGATGAACGCCACCGGCTCGCCCCGGCCCTGGCGACCCTCGAATGTGCCGGTGAAATGACCGCGCAAACGCAGGTGCAGCACGGCCCGGTCGCCCGCCACGATCATCTGTTCGACCTCGCAGGTGAGGTCCGGAACAGCCTTTCGAAAACCTTCCGAGGCCAGGAGCGGTCCGGTCGGACCTTGCACCCGCCCGGGCGGCGGCGTCTCGTCCACAAAGTCCTCGGACAGCGCCGCCCGGGCGTAGGCCGGGTCGCCGGTGTTCCAGAAAGTGGCGTATCGCCGGGCTGCCAGCACCACGGCCTCGCGCTGTTGCGACGCTTGGCCGGGATCGACGACAAGCACGCCTGGCGAGACGAGCGTCTCTGCGGCGGCGGGGGTGGTCGCCAGCACGACGGCCATGGTGGCGAAACGAAGCGACGGGATCATCGGTTGAACTCCTGGCTCATTTCTGTCGGTTCACTGTCGCGGAAGGCGACCTCGATCAGCGTGCCGCCCGGGGCGTGCAGGAAGATGCGGCGTTCGCCGATCTCGGGGAGCTCCATCCGGCTGTAGGGGATGCCATGGTCGTCGAGGCGCCGGCGGAAGGCGTCATGGTCGTCGCGGAGGAAGGCGACGTGGTCGATGCACTCGGCCGACCCGTCCGGAACTGGCACGCCGGCTCGCGCTGGAATGAGGTGCACGATGGGTTCCCCGTCCGCGTAGAGCCAGTGCCCGGGAAAGCCGAAGGCCGGGCGGAAGCCCTCGCTCAGGTCGAAGACATCCGTGAAGAAGCGACGGTGGCCATCCAGGTCGCGGGTGCGGAGCGTGGCGTGGTCGAGGCGCATCGGCGGCCCTTCACGCGATGGTGCCGCCGCCGTCGACGGTGACGGTCGAGCCGGTGGCATAGGGGTTCGTGGCCACGAACAGGATGGCCTGGGCGATGTCGTCGGGATGCCCGATCCGGCGTGCAGGCAGCTGCGCAGCGCGGCGCTCGAACATCGCCTGCCGGTCGGCCGTATCCATCCGCGCATAGAGCGGCGTATCCACGAGCCCCGGCGACACCGTGTTGAACCGGACCGGCGCCCGCTCCAAGGCCAGGCCGCGCGAAAGGGCATCAAGCGCGGCGTTGATCGCCCCCTGCAGGACGGCGGTGGGACTAGGACGGTGACTCAGGTAGCCCGAGACGAAGGTCAGGGATCCGCCGTCGACGATCCGCGCCGACCGGGCGACACGGTAGGCACCCCAGAACTTCGAATCCATCGCCGACCTGGCGTCCTCGAAAGGAAGCTCGGCCACCGAGCCGGCTTTCGTGGAAGCTGCGGCGACGACGATGTGGTCGAAAGGCTTCCTGCCGCCGAAGAAGGCTTCGACTTCGGCTTGCCTGGTGAAATCGAGCGCGGTCGCCTCCGCATCTGCGGCTCGCGCGGCGTCGTCGAGCTTCGCGCCCGGAAGGCCCGCCGCGACGACCCGGGCACCGCTCCGCGCGAAAAGCTGCGTTGTCGCCGAACCAATTCCGCCGGCAGCGCCGACGACGAGGACCGTCCGTCCGTTCAGGTCCAGAGGCATGGCATCAGTCTCCTCTAAGTTGCGCCGGGGAAGCGACCCCGTTCGTCACCACAACCTACCTCTTGCTTTTCGGCTCATAAGCCAGGTTACAGTTGAGTCATTCTTGAAAGAGGGCTGAGGATCGATGCTCGACGATCTGAACGAGTTACGCACCTTCCGTCGCATCGCAGCGCTTGGCAGCCTGACGGCGGCGGCGCGCGATCTCGGGGTCGGGCTGGCTGTTGTGAGCAAGCGCTTGACGACGCTCGAACGCAGGGCCGGTGTGAGATTGATCCAACGCTCCACGCGGAGCCTGTCGATAACGGACGAGGGCCAGACCCTGCTCGTTCAGGTGGAACGGGCGCTGGACGCCATCGAATCCGCCGAGGAGCGCCTCGCGACCGGGCGTGACGAGCCGATGGGATTGCTGCGGGTCGGCGCGCCGGTCTCGTTCGGGCGGCAGCACGTCGCACCGGTCCTGTGCCGCCTCGCGGCACGGCATCCCCGGCTCGAAGTCGACCTCAGGCTCGACGACCGCGTTACCGACCTCATCGGCGAGCGCATCGAGGTGGCAATCCGCATCGGGCCCCCACGCGACAGCACGATGATCATGCGTCGGCTAGCCGACAACCGGCGTATCCTGGTCGCGGCGCCCGACTACCTCGACCGGCATGGACGCCCATCGAAGCCTGAAGACGTCGTCGGCCTGGAAGGCTTGAGCTACGGGGATGCGACGATGCCGTGGCGCTTGCTTGGTCCGGGAGGCGTCGAGACGGAGTTCCGTCTCAGGATGCGCCTTCGCTCGGACAGCGGCGACGCGGTGCACGATTGGGCTCTTGCGGGGGCAGGCATCATGCTGAAGTCCGCCCTGGACCTCTCAACCGACCTCGCCGCGAATCGGCTGGAAAGGGTGCTCCCGGACTATGCGAGCGCGCCGTCGCCGGTCTACGCCCTGTTCGCGTCCGCCCAAACGATGTCGACCAGGGCGAGGGTGTTCATCGATGCGATGGTCGTCGAACTGGCGGATCCCGGGAACGCATCGGCCGTCATGCCCACCTAAGCGGCCATCCCGCCTCCGACGTCTTCAGGAAGGCAAGGCCCACGTGCTCCGCTGACGATCAGGCGGTCATTCGCGCGAGCCCGCTCTCGTCGCGGACAACGCCTAGCGTCCCGACCCTGCGGCCTCCCTATTCCTCACGGTGCACCTCGCGGCTCGGGACGCACGCCCGCCAAGCCGTCCGCGAGGCGCTCGGCTTCGGCCTCACGGTCGGCGAACTCGGTCAAGTCCTCGAAGGCCTCGACCCCACGGACCTGGTCCCGCCGCATCCCGACGAGGACCCGGTGGACTACGGCCCGCGGGCGGCGAGCGAGATCATGGTCCGGTACCTCGTCACCTGAGGAGCGCCGGGCCAAGAACACCACCCCTCTCCAACCCAAGAAGGAACGACAACATAGTCGATACGCATCGCATCACGGGCGCCGCCAAGGAACTCGGCGGCAAGGTACAGGGCGCCGTCGGCGACCTCACAGGTTCGCACCGCCATTCGGCGGAGGGACGTCTTCACGAGGCCGAGGGAGCCGCCGAGAACCTCTACGGCCGGGCACGGGATGCCGTGCGCGACGTCGCGGACCAGGTCGAGGATGCCGCTCGCCACGCCGGCGCCCGAGTCCGGGACGCCGTCGGACATCTCGCCGACCGGGACGAGGTCGAGCATCGCTTGCACCTGGCTAGGGATGCAGCCGAAGCGCATTTCCATGATGCGGAACGAACGGCACGCCACGTCGCCCGGGAGGCCCGCGCCCATGCCGAGGACGCCTATCGCACCGGCGGCCGCCACCTGCACGACGCGAGGCGGCGCATCGAAACTCCGAGCACCCGGTCAACGGGCTGCTCGTCGCCGGTCTTCTCGGCGACGGCCTCTCGCTGCTCGTCCACCGGCGTCACTGACGCCCACGCTGGGTCCCCGAACTCCGGGACGAACGGTCGCCCTGGTCATACGCGCAGCCGCCCCGGCCTTCAGGACACGGGCGGCTGCGCGTCCTCGCCGCCGCCCAGCCTCGCAAGAAGCCAGCGGCCCGCCGGGCCGAGGGGCTCGTCCCGCCGATAGGCCGCGACCAGCGTGATGCGGCGGAGCGCCCCGTTGTCGTTCCAGTCCTCCGTGGGGAGGTGCACGAGGCGGCCCGCGGCAAGGTCATCCGCCACGAGCGCATCGGGGAGCCTGCCCCACCCGATGCCGGCCAGCAGCAGGGCGTGCTTGGCCGCCAAATCCGTCACCCGCCAGGTGTTGGCCGCCGCGACGCCGATCTCCTGGTCGGCGGGCGCTTTCGTGCCTTCCGTCAGCACGATCTGGAGGTGGTCGCGCAACGTCTCGGCACCCAGCGGGCCGGCCAGGGCCGCCAACGGGTGGGACGGCGCGGCCACGTCGATGAGCGTGATCGCCCCGATTACCCGCTTCACCATCGTGTCCGGAAGCAGCATGCCGAACACGACGTGGATGTCCGCGGGCTCCCTCGATCCCGCGCCGTCCCGCACGTCCAACGAGAACGGCTGGATGCCGATGCGGAGCCGGACGCTCGGATAGGCGTCGGCGAAGGCGGCGAAGGCCGGCGCGAGTAGCCCCACCGGCACGAGGGCGCCGAGGCTGAGGTGCAGGCCCGTCTCCAACCCCCGCTTGATCTCCCGGGCCTGGATACGGAACCGGCCGACATCGTCGAGGATGCGGCGCGCCTGGGGCAGCAGCGCCAGACCCGAGGGGCTCAAGGTGGGCCTGTAGACGGTCCGGTCGAAGAGCTCGGTCTCGACCTGCTCCTCAAGCTTCTGGATCGCGTAGGTGATGGCGGATTGGGCCCGGTTGAGCCTGCGCCCAGCCTCCGAGAAGCTGCCGGCCTCCACCACCGCCACGAACACATGGAACTGGTCGAGCGTGAGGGCATCCATCATCATCGTCAGATCCGATGGGGATCATCGAGACAATCCCGGTTTCATCGATGTTCGAGACCTAGCACGTTGTGGGTCGCTCAACACCCAAACCGGAGCCCTCGACGATGTCCCAGACCCTTTCTCCCGCCCTGCGGCCCTCGGACCGGTCTTCCGGCAAGGCCCTCCGCATCGGTCTCTGGATCGCCCAGGGCTTGGTGGCGCTCGTGTTTGTCCTCGCGGGCTTCACCAAGCTGACGACGCCGATCCCCGACCTGTCCACGATGATGCCCTGGACCGGGCAGTTCCCCGAGGCGTTCGTCCGCCTGATCGGCATAGTCGACATCGCGGGCGGGCTCGGGATCATCCTTCCGGCCGCGACCCGCATCCTGCCTCGCCTGACGGTCGTCACCGCGCTCTGCTGCGTGGTGCTGCAACTCCTGGCGATGGCCTTCCACGTCTCGCGTGGCGAGATCCCGGTGCTGCCGCTCAACCTCGTGCTGCTGACCCTCTCGGCCTTCGTCCTGTGGGGCCGCGCCACCAGGGCGCCCATCGCACCGCGCTCGTGATCCTCGAAAGACCCCTCCGACATCCAACCCGGGCCGTTTGCCATGTCCCTGACCGACCAGACCGTCGACCACGACCAAGGATCACCCAGTCTCCTCGACAAGGCACCCGGTCGGATCGGGCGCGTCGACCTCGTCGTCCGCGACCTCGACCGAACCCGTCGCTTCTACGAGGAGACCATCGGCCTCGCCCCGATGGGCCGCGAGGGGCCGACGCTCCACCTCGGCGCCGGTGGCCCGGCCCTTCTGTCCCTGACGCACGAGCCGGACGCCAATGCGCCGGCACCGGGTTCGGCCGGCCTTTTCCATACCGCCTTCCTGCTGCCGTCGCGGAGGCAGCTCGGGGGATGGTTGGATCACGCGATGCGGCGCGGGGTCGTCCTCGAAGGCGCATCGGACCATCGCGTGAGCGAGGCCTTGTACCTCCGCGATCCGGAGGGGAACGGCGTCGAGGTCTATGCGGACCGGCCGAGCGAAACCTGGACGGTCATCGACGACCTCGTCCGGATGAGCAGCGAGCGGCTCGACCTTCGAGAGCTGATGCGGGCCAAGGACCGTCCATGGTCCGGGATGCCGTCAGACGGCTGCATCGGGCATGTCCACCTCCAGGTCGGCGACCTCGCCCTGGCGGATCGGTTCTACGCGACGCTCCTCGGTTTCCAGGCCAACGAACTGGTGCCGAGCGCACGCTTCTACGGCATGGGCGGGTACCATCATCAGCTCGCGGCCAACATCTGGAGAAGCGCCGGGGCCGGACCGCGCAAGCCAGGCAGTGCAGGTCTCGCGGGCTTCGAGATCCTCATGCGCGACGCGGCCTGCCTCACGGCGCTTCGAGCGACCGTGCGGTCCATCCGAGAGGACACCCGAGAGGACGGCGGCGACCTCATCCTCCGTGATCCCTGGAACACATCGGTTCGCGTGAGGAGCGCGTTGGGTCAGGCGAACCCTTTGTGAGGCATCGACCGCGAATCATCGCGGAACGATGCAATCCGAACATCGGCCCCTTCAGAACTCGGATCCCGGGCCTCGCCGAGGCGCTCCGACCGAGCTTGCAACGTCGCCGGGCGCGGTCAGCGGAACCGTGCTGCGCCAGGCGGTCCCGGATCGCGCCTTCCCGAAGCCGGCCAAGTAGAGGCTTCGCATGTACGAGACCTCGAAGCCGTTCACCGTCGTCGGCCTGGGAGCGGCCCCGTCGATGTAGGCGAGGTGGAACCCTGCCCGGTGGCTCGCAGCAAAGGCGTAGGCCGCCGCCAGGCTCGCCGAGCTACGTGCCTGCGCCCCGGTGGCGAGGGTCTGCTGGACGATGGGAAGGGTCTCGGCCCGCACGATCTCGAACTCGGGATCGATCCGCCCGTTCATGAGCACGTAGAAGTCGGCCTTCCCCGGGGCGCCACGGATCCTGTCACCGACGAGCGCCGCCTGGGGCAGGATGAAGACCGGCGCGACCACGGCGCCGTCGACGTGGAGTTCCTGGTGGACGCGTCCCTCGGCCTGCACGTCGAGAAGCTGCGGCCGGAACACCGCCGGCACGCTGGCCGACGCCGTGAGCACGTCACGGAACAGGGCGGCGGCGTTCGGGGCGCCGCTCGCGGCGATGGTGCCCATGTTCCAGACCATGGCCCGCTTGGCGTCGAGGTTCGTGGTCATGACCAGGAGCCGTCGACCCTTCGCGTGCTCGCTTGCCACCGCCGCCAGCAGGTCGGTGGTGACGTATCGCCCGACGAGGTCGCGAAGGCGCTGGTCCCCGAACAACCCCGATCCGAAGACCACGTTGGCGAGGCTGGGATTGGCGACGAGCGAGGACGCGACGCCGCTCGTATAGATCTCGGTGAGGACCGGGTCGTAGGCCGCGCCCAGGAAGGCGAACGGCGCGATCAGCGCCCCGGTGCTGACGCCCGAGACGAGGGAGAACTCAGGCCGCGTTCCCGCCGCCGACCAGCCGTTGAGAACCCCGGCCCCGTAAGCGCCGTCGCCGCCGCCGCCCGACAGCGCCAGGTATGTGAACAGCCTCGAACGCGGCGGCCGGGTCCCCATGAAGGTGGCGTACCGATCCAGGGGGACGTCGGCGAAGATCCGGGCGCCGGGAATCCCCGCCACTTCGGCCGCAGCGGATTCGCTCGCGGTGTAGGGCGTCCGCGGAAGCGAGGCGCAGGCCCCGAGGCTCGACAGGGCGGACGCCGCGAGGACGGCCCGTATCCGGCCTGCGAATGGCATGGTCTTCATCGTAAGCCTCTCGCTTGCCCTCGACCGAGGGTCGGTCACGCGCGCGCTCGGCCGGCTCAGGCTTGGGCGAGGCGCAGAAGGTCCTTCAGGGCCGCGGCCCGCCTGGCCGGGTCGGCCGGTCCCAGCCCGAGGGCGAGGGCGAGCCAGGAGCCCTCGACGAGAGCCCGCACGGCGTCGGCACGGCCCGGGTCGATGCCGTTCAGGTCCGGGCCCAGCCATGCGTCGGAGAAGCCCTGCCACTTGTGGAGCGCCTCCGGGTCGGACAGCAGCGCCGCCAGGATGAGGGACCGGTCGCAGGCAGGGTCCGGCGCGACGAGGGCCTGGACGTAGGCCCTCAGACGACGCCCGCGCGGGTCGGGATCGGCCGCCACGAGACGGAGCAGGTCCCGCTGGAGCCGGTCGATCTGGTCCTCGAGCAACGAGGCCCGCAGCCTCGCCTTGCTGGGGAAGTGATGGAGGAGCCCGCCCTTGCTGGTGCGCGCCTCCCGCGCGACGGCCTCCAACGTCAGCGCCTGGACGCCATGGCGCAGGAGCACGCGGCAAGCGGCCCGGAGGAGCCGCTCCTTGCGGTCAGAGCCCCTCCGGCCGCGGATCGGCGATGCCGGCGGCGTGGCCGATCCCATCGGATCGTGGGCCGCGAGGATCACGCCGGCACCTGACTGTGGCCATGCGGGTCCGCGGCGGTCGCCGCCTTTCCTTCGCCCCGACCGGGCTTGATCCGGTACCAGCCGACATACAGGGCGGGCAGGAAGAACAGGGTCAGGAAGGTGCCGGCGATGATGCCGCCGATCATGGCATAGGCCATCGGCCCCCAGAAGATCTCGCGGGCGATGGGGATCATCGCGAGGCTGGCGGCGGCGGCTGTGAGGAGGATGGGCCGCATGCGATGGCAGGTCGCCTCGACCACCGCGTCCCACCTCGGCATGCCCGTGGCCTCGTAATCCTCGATCTGGGCGACCATGATCACCGAGTTGCGGATGATGATGCCGATGAGGGCCAGCACGCCGAGGATCGCGACGAAGCCGAGCGGCGCCCCCGAGGGCAGGAGGGCCGCCACGACGCCGATGAGGCCGAGGGGCGCGACGCTGACCACCAGGAAGAGCTTCTGGATGCTCTGCAGCTGCACCATGAGGAAGAAGGCCATGGCGAGGAGCATCACGGGCGCCACGGCCGCGATGGGACCGGCACCCTTCCCGCTCTCCTCGACCTCGCCACCCGTCGCGAGGACGTAGCCCGCGGGAAGCGTCTTCCGGAACGCCTCGATCTCGGGCTTCAGGGCGGCCACGACCGTGGCCGCCTGCGTGGCGTCCTTGATGGTGGCCTTGACGGTGATGGTGGGGAGCCGGTCGCGCCGCCAGACGATGGGTTGCTCCAGGTCGTAGCGGATCTTGGCGAAGGCCAGCAGGGAGACGGTGCTGCCGTTGGGGAGCGGGACCTGGAGGCTCTTCAGGGTGTCGATGGAGTGCCGCTCGGCGGCCTGGGCGCGGCTGACCACGTTCACGAGATAGATCGAGTCCCGGACCTGGGTGATGCTGCCGCCGCCCACGACCCCGTTGAGGATGGTGGCGATGTCCTTCGAGGTGATGCCGAGCTGGCGCGCCTTGTCCTGCAGGATCTCGACCTTGAGCACCTTGCCGGGCTCGTTCCAGTCGAGGGTCGGGACGGACAGGCTGGCATTCGCGGCGATGATGTTCGACAGCGTCATCGCCGACTGGCGCACCACCTGCAGGTCGGGGCCGCCGATCCGGTACTGGATCGGGCGTCCGACCGGCGGCCCGATGTCCAGCGGATGCACGAAGACGTCGGTGCCGACGAAGTCCCGCTTCGCGACCTCGCTCAGGCGCGCGATGGTGCGGCCGCGCGCTTCCAGGGAGGCCGTCTCGATGACGATCTGGCCGAAGAAGGCGTTGGCGAGTTGCTGGTCCAGCGGAAGGTAGAAGCGGACGGCGCCCTGTCCGACGTAGGAGGTCCAGTGCCGGATCTCGGGATCGCCCTTCAGCACGCTCTCGAAGCGGTCCATCTGGGCCTGCGTCTCGCCGATGCTGGCACTCTGCGGCAACGTCATGTCGACGAGGACCTCGGGCCGATCCGAGGACGGGAAGAACTGCTGCTGCACGAAGCCGAGGCCGTAGACGGAGGCCCCGAGCAGCGCGACGCAGACCGTCACGGTCAGCCAGCGATGGCGCATGGCGGGCAGGAGCAGGGCGCGGAAGGCAGAGAGCGTACGGCTCGGCTTGTCGTGGTGGCCCTTGATCGTCTTCGGCAGGATCTTGACCCCGATCAGGGGGGTGAACGCCACGGCCACCACCCATGAGACGAGGAGCGAGACCGCGATGACGACGAAGAGCGAGTAGGTGTACTCGCCCGCCGACGAGCCGTTGAAGCCGATGGGGATGAAGCCGGCTACGGTCACGAGCGTGCCCGTCAGCATCGGGAAGGCGGTGGAGGTGTAGGCGAAGACGGCGGCCTTCTGCAGGCTGTCGCCGACCTCCAGGCGCGCGACTATCATCTCGACGGAGATCATGGCGTCGTCGACGAGGAGGCCGAGCGCGATGATGAGGGCGCCGAGCGAGATGCGCTGGAGCGTCACCCCCATGGCGTCCATGATCACGAAGGTGATGGCCAGGACCAGCGGGATGGAGAGCGAGACGACGAGGCCGGCGCGCCATCCCAGGCTGATGAAGCTCACCGCCAGCACGATCACCACCGCCTCGATCAGGGCCTGGACGAAGCCGCCCACGGCCTCCTCCACGATCTTGGGCTGGTCGGAGACGAGATGGATGCCGACCCCGGCGGGCAGGTCGGCTTCGAGCTCCCGCATCTTCTCCTTCAACGCCTCGCCGAAATGCAGGAGGTTGGCGCTGGCCTGCATGGCGACGGCGAGCCCGATGGCAGGCTGTCCGTCGTAGCGGAACAGCGCCTCGGGCGGATCGGTGAAGCCGCGGGAGATCTCGGCCACGTCCGAAAGCCGGAAGAAGCGGTCGTTGATCCGAAGGTTGATGGCCCTCAGGCTGTTCTCGTCCGTGAACTGCCCGCCGACGCGTACGCTGATCTGCTCGGGACCGGCCTGGATCACGCCCGAGGGCTGGACGGCGTTCTGGGCCTGGAGGGTGTTGATGACGCTCTGCATGTCGATGCCGAGCGCGGCGAGCTTGCGCACCGAGAAGTCGAGGTAGATCACCTCGTCGCGCGCGCCCAGGACCTGGGTCTTGCCGACGTTCTCCACGGCCAGGACGCCGGTGCGCACCTGCTCGACGTAGTCGCGGAGCTGACGCATCGAGAGGCCGTCCGACGTGAAGGCGTAGATGTTGCCGAACACGTCGCCGAACTCGTCGTTGTAGCCCAGCGGCTGGACGCCCTGCGGGAACGTGCCCTGGATGTCGCCGAGGCGCTTGCGCACCTGGTAGAACAGCCACGGGATGGTCTTGGGGGGCGTGGTCTCGCGAAGGTTCACGAACACCGTGGTCTGGCCCGGGGTCGTGTAGCTCTTCGTGTAATCGACCGCGTTGATCTGCTTGACCTCCTTCTCGATGCGCTCGGTGACCTGTTGGAGCGTCTCGTCGATGGTGGCGCCCGGCCAGCGGGCCTGGACGACCATGGTCTTGATCGCGAAGGCCGGGTCCTCCTCGCGCCCGAGCTTGGTGTAGGCCATGGCCCCGGCCAACAGGGCGATGGCCATGAGGAACCAGATGAAGGACCGGTGGGACAGCGCCCATTCCGAGATGTTGAAGGATTTCATCGGCGCATCCTCGCGAGGCGCGACAGGTCCGGGACCCGCGGGTGAACGGAAAGGGCGATTGAAGGGGAAGGGCGAGGCGGATCGGGCCTAGAGGCCGGTCTCGGGAAGCCGGACCGCCTGGCCCTCGGCGAAGCCGTGGACGCCGGCGACGGCGACCTTCTCGCCGGCCTTGAGACCGGTGCCGACGAAGGCGCGACCCTCCTCGCGTTCCAGGATCGTGACCTCGCGGCGGTTGATGGTCCTGCCATCCGGGGCGACGACCCAGACCGCGGCATGGCCGTCGTCCTCGACGAGGGCCGTCGACGGCACGGGGAAGCGCGGGGAGACCGGGCGCTCGAACGCGACCGTGACGGTATTGCCGAGGCGGAAACCGTCGGGCGGATCGATCAGGGACATGCGCACGCGTCGCGTCCGGGTCGAGGCTTCGGCCAGGGGACCGATCTCGCGCACGCGGGCCCAGGCGGTGACCTCGGGCACCTCCTGAAGCCGGACGGTGAACTCGATGTCCTTCGGCAATTCGTCGATCAGATCGTCCGGGATGTCGACCACGGCCTCACGCACGTCGGGACGCGCCATCGTGACCACCACCTGCCCCGGCGGGACCACCTGCCCGACCTCGGCGCTCCACGCCGTGACGACGCCGTCGAAGCCCGCGGTGAGCGTGGCGTAGCCGAGCTCGTCCGTGGCCTTCTGCAGGGCGGCCTTGGCCTGGGCCAGCCGGGCGTCGGCGGTGTCGCGATTGGCCACCGCCCCGTCGAGCTGGGCCTGCGTCACGGCGCTGTTGTTCTCGAACAGGATGCGTTGCCGCCCCTCGGCGGCCGAGGCGTTCTTCACCTGCGCCTGGGCATCGGCCAAGTCGGCGCGGGCCCGCACCAGGGCGAATTGCTGCACGGTGGGATCGAGGGCGGCGAGCCGCGTGCCCTTGGCGACCTGGTCGCCGACGAAGGCGTCGCGGGCGACGATGCGACCGCCGATCCGGAAGCCGAGTTGGCTCTCGTAGCGTGGCTGGACCGTGCCCGCGAAGGGGCCGAATATCCGGGCTTCCTCCAGTGCCACGGTCGTCGTCAGGACCGGGCGGACCGGCGGCGGGGCCTCGGCCTTCTGCTCCTTGCAGCCCGAAAGGACGACGAGGACGGCGATGGGGAGGACGAGGCGGCTCACGGCGTGCCCTTTCCGGCGACGGTGACCTTTCGGCCCGGTGACAGGAACTGGATGCCGGCGGTGACGACCTCCTCGCCAGGCTCGACGCCACCGGCGAGGACGATGCCCGAGCCTTCGTAGCGGTCGATCTCGACGGGCTTGGGCGACACGCTCCCCGTTCCCGGGTCGAGGACCCAGACCGCCGACGCGTCCTTCCAACGGAAGAGCGAGCTCCACGGCAGGGTCACCGCATCCCGCGGGCGCAGGCGGGCACGTCCGAGGACCACCGCCCCCAGCGACATCCCGGCCGGCACCGTGTCGAGACCGATCTTCACACGGACGCCGCCGGAGTTCGTGTCCACGGTGGGGGAGATCTCCCGCACGGTCCCGACGGTGGTCACGCGCGGGTCGGCCTGGAGCGAGACGTCGACCTTCCGGCTCTCAGGGGGCGGCTCCAGCAGGATCGTCGGGACCGTGAAGACGGCGTCGCGACTCCCGTCCTGCGCCAGCGTGAACACGGTCTGGCCCGAGGAGACCACCTGGCCCGCCTCCGCGCTGCGGGCGGTGATGATGCCGGCCACGCCGGTTCGAAGCTCGGTGTAGGTGAACTGCTCCTTGGCCGTCCCGAGGGCCGCCCGGGCCGAATCGACCGACGCCTGCGTCGTTCGAAGCTGCTGCTCCGCCCCGTCGTAGGTGGTGCGGGTGGTGTAGCCGCTCCTCATCAGGGTCTGCTGGCGCTCGAAGTTCACCTTGGCCTGTGTGAGGAGCGCCTCGGCGGAGTTCAGCGCGGCCTGGGCGGTGTCGACGTTGACCTGTTGCTCCTGCGGCTCCAGCCTCGCGATGACCTGATTGGCCTGGACGTGGTCCCCGACCTCGGCAAGGCGCTCCGCGATCTTGCCGGTCACGCGGAAGGAGACGTTGGATAGATACTTCGCCTGGATGTCCCCGCTCAGCACCACGTCCTCCGAGACCGGGGTGCGGATCGCGGTGACCGTCTTCACGGAGACCGCCTCGGTCGTAGGCCGACCGTCGGCCGCAACCGCATCGGCGGCGGCGAGCAGCGCGACCGAAACAAGCGTCAGGCGGGTCATCATGGGATCGGGCTCCGTGTCACCCGCGTGGATGGGAGGCGAAGGAGCGGCTGCGAGGGGGCGGAGCAGCCGCTCCTTCTTGGCCGTCGAACCTGAGGAGGGGGCGACGGCCATTCCGGTGCCCCGGGATGGGGCGAAAAGGTTTTCCCGGGGCGGCGATACGGCCATGACGGCGACGCGCTTGCCGGGATGCCCATGATCTACTAATAACTAACCAGTCAGTCAACAAGGAATGCAATGAGCAAGGTGGCGGTCGGACCCAGGCAAAGACGCAAGGAAGCGCGACCGGGCGAGATCCTGGAGGCGGCGTTCGAGGAGTTCGCCCTAAAGGGCTTCGCCGGGACGCGGGTCGACGACGTGGCCCTGCGCGCCGGGATCACGAAGGGCACGGTCTACCTCTACTTCCCGAGCAAGGAGGATCTTTTCGTCGCCACCTTCAAGGAAATGGTGCAGCCCACCCTCGACCTACTCGCCAGCTTGGCGACCAATCCGAAGGGCCCGGCGATGGAGATCCTCCGGGCCTACTTCCGGTTCGTCTACGACGCCCTGGTCCATGACCGACGCGGCCGGGAGTTGCTCCGGCTGCTGCTAGCCGACGGGACACGCTTTCCGGAACTGGCTGTGCGGTGGCACGACGAGGTCATCGGGCCGGTGAACGCCCGGTTGGCCGCCGTCCTCGCCTACGGTGTGGAACGCGGCGAATTCCGGCCTGTCGCCGCTAGCGAGTTCCCGAACCTGATGATGGCAGCGGCCGTGTCCGCCTCGATCTGGCGCACGCAGTTCGGGGATGCCTACCCCATGGATATGGCCGCCTACTTCGACGCCCACCTCGACATGCTTGAACGGACCCTCGTCGTGGGTCGCGCAGGCGAAGGTCGCTGAGATTCGATCAGGAGGACGTCATGGAAATCGCGGTCCTTACGGCCGCCACCGGCCTGGCCGGCTCCCTCGTGGGCGCGGCCTCGTCGTTGGTGACGACGTGGCTGACCCAGAACGGCGCGCGCAAGGCGCAATGGCAGGTGCAGGAGGCGGGGAAGCGCGAGGCGCTCTACGACGAGTTCATCGCCGAGGCGTCGAAGTGTCTGGCCGACGCGATCACCCACGACCCAGAGGGCCCGGAGGTGGTCGTCGGCATGTTCGCCCTCATCGGCCGCATGCGCCTGAGGTCGACGCGCCCGGTGATCGAGGCGGCCGAGCGGCTGCTTTCACAGGTGGTCGCCATCTATGCCTCGCCGAACCTGACCTTCGCCGAGATCCAGGACAGGATCAGACAGGGGAAGGACGCGGACCCCCTCGCCGACTTCGGCGAGACCTGCAGACGGGAACTTGAAGTTCTCCGTATCTAGAACGCCCCCGAAACGCAGTGGCACGCACCACAATAGATCCGATAGGGAACGGTCACAAAAATACACATCCGAGTTTTATAATCGATAGGGCACTTATTTTCCGGTAAATTCGGTATTCAATAATTTATTGGCAACCATGCTTGATGGTCCGGATGCAGCAGGGGGGGGATAAGACAGCACGGCGCCGAGGACGAGGTAGGGCGTCAGCCGGCTCACCCCCGCCTTGTTCATGCCGAACAGGACCGCGAACACGGCCGCCGCCCCGGCGAGCATCGGAAGCGACAGGTCCGCGGTGTAGAAGGCTGCGATGATGAGCACCGCCCCGAGGTCGTCGATGATGGCGAGCGCGGTCAGGAAGATCTTGAGCGACACGGACACCCGCGATCCGAGCAGGGCCAGCACCCCGAGGGCGAAGTCAATGTCGGTCGCGGTCGGGATCGCCCAGCCGCGCAGGGTCTCGGGCGAGTGCCGGTTCACCGCGACGTAGATCAGCGCCGGAGCGACCCTGCCGCCAAGCGCCGGGACGCCAGGCAGCACTCGGTCCGGCCAGGTCAGCAGGCGCCCATCAAGGACCTCCCGCTTGATCTCCAGGCCGACGAGCAGGAAGAACGCCGCCATCAGACCATCGTTGACCCAGTGCAGGACGCTGAGGCCGCCGACGTATGTCTTGAGGACTGGGAAGTGGGCGTCCGACCAGCCGGAGTTCGCGATGGCGAGCGCCAGGGCGGCGCTCGCCATCAGGATCAGGCCGTCGGATGCCTCCCCCTGGAGGACGTTACGCAGGGCGGAGATCGGGCGAAGCGGCAAGGGCATAGGTCTCCCGCGCTGGCGGTCCGACCAGCGCTGAAGCCTGCCGGTCCGAAGGTCGGACCGCGCACCCATGGCCGGCTATCGCATCCGTTGGCCTATCCGGCGCTCCGATGCCTGGAACGGCCCGGGACGGTCCAGGTCAGGCAGCCCGCCCCGCCGCGCCGACGCCGACATGGCTGACGCTCCAGTGCTCAAGGTGCTTGTAGACGATGACCTTGTTCGCGAGTTGGGCACCGTGCCGGCCGCAGAAGCCTTCGAGCTGCTCGCAGGTACCGATCAGCTCGACGCACATGGTCAGCTCGGGGTTGAGCGACTCGGCCCCATCGTCCTGGATCGGCCCATGGTTGCTGTAGCCGTGGTGGGACTGGTGGGCGACGGCGTTCATGAGGCCCTCCGCCTTGGCCTGGGCGACGAGCTCCCGATAGAGCGGCCTGCCGCCGGAAAACCATCCGGTCCGACCGGTGCCCGCCCGGTCCCGGGGCCTCATGTAGATCCGGATCATGCCGGTCTCGGTCGCGACGACGCGATGCGAAGCGTTCATGTCGGCTCCTTCAGTGGACGGTGGACGAGGGGGCGGGCCGGGGCCCGACGGCCGGCGCGCGCCCCGACCGCGCCTCGCGCAAGGTCGCGCCGCCGGCGATGCCTGTCGCCGCCTTCGGGACGGCGATGCGCTGCGACAGGTAGATGCCGTTGTGGCCCGAGCAGAGGTACGCGAGGAAGCAGGCCACCGCGAGGTAGACCCCGTGCGTCGCGCCGAAGAGCTCGATGCCCATCAGCGTGCAGGCGAGCGGCGTGTTGGCGGCGCCCGCGAAGACCGCGACGAACCCCAGCGCCGCGAACAGGTCCACCGGCGCGCCGAGCAATCCGGCCAGGGCGTTGCCGAGCGCGGCCCCGATGAAGAACAGGGGGGTGACCTCGCCGCCCTTGAACCCCGCGCTCAAGGTCACGACCGTGAACAAGATCTTGAGGGCCCAGCTCCAGGGGTGCACGTCCGGACCGAAGAAGGTGTTGATGGTCATCCCGCCGGGGTCGGCCGCCGAGACGCCGAGCCCGAGGTAGTCGCGCGTCCCGAGGGCGTAGACGAGGCCGATCACGGCCAGACCGCCGATCACCGGGCGAAGCGGTCCGTACGGGACCAAGCGCTTGAGCCACCCGCCGAGGAGGTGGTTGGCCTCCGCGAACAGCAAACCGACGAGGCCGAACGCGACGCCGGCGACGGCGACCTTGGCGAGAAGCAGTGGATCGACGGTCAGGGCCTTCGCGCCGCCGGCGAGGAAGTCGACGTGGTAGAATCCGTGGTGGATGCCCCAGGCTTGGCAGGTCCAGTCGCCGACCACCGCGGCGAGGAGGCAGGGTACCAGGGCGGCATACTCGACGCGACCGACCGCGAGCACCTCCAGCGCGAACACCGCACCGGCGATGGGGGTGCCGAAGACCGCACCGAAGCCGGCGGCGATGCCCGCCATCAGGAGGACCCGGACCCCGGCCGCATCCACCCCGAAGAGCTTGCCAAAGCCGCTGGCGAGGCTTCCGCCCATCTGCACCGCAGTGCCCTCGCGCCCGGCCGACCCACCGAACAGGTGCGTGACGATGGTGCCGAGAAAGATCAGCGGCGCCATCCGGAGCGGCACGCCGCCGTCCGGATCGTGGATCTCCTCGACGATGAGGTTGTTGCCGGCCTCCACGCTCTTCCCGAACAGAAGATAGAGAAGACCCACGGCGAAACCGCCGACGGGAAGCAGGAACAGCAGCCAGGGATGGTCGAAGCGCGCCTCGGTGGCCGCGTCGAGGCTCCACAGGAAGGCGGCGCAGAGGGTGCCCACGGCAACGGCCATCGGCAACAGGATGACCGACCAGCGCGCCACCGAGATGGCGTGCGACCGGCGTGTCCGCAGGAAGCCGGCTAGATCGAGGTCGTGGAAAAGGTTCCGGAACGACGCGCGCATGACTCCTCCAGTTCGCAAAAGCGCGAAAAGTAGGAGTCATCAGCCGCATCAGGGATCGGCGGTTCGGCTCAAAGCCCGGCAGACACCATTACCGTGCTGGGCTTATTCGCGATTGCCTCAAGGCGGTCAATCCCGGGGGATCGATGGAGGTCGGGCGCCACGAAATCCGCGAACGGGTCGGCCAGCGGTGATAGGAGCGGGCGAGCCAACCCCGGGGACCCATTCATGACCATCTCGTGGCTCGGTGCCCTGATCACCTTCCAGGTGACCTTCACCGAACTCTTCATCGCCGCCTCGGTGATGCTGACCGGCGCCTACCGGTTCGGATGGCGGAGCATCCTTGCTGGCTCCGTCGTCGGCGCGCTCGCCGTTGCCGCGCTCGCGGTCGCCCTTCGCTCGGCGGCCTACCTTCTGGCGCTGAACGTGATCGATTGGATCTCGGCGGTCCTGCTTCTCGGCTTCGGCCTCTACCTCGCCTACGAGTTCGTCGACGGGTATTCGAAACGGCGCGCGGGAGATGCGGCCGCGTCGGTGGATGGGCACTGGAACCGCCCCCTGAACGCGGCGGGCCTCGGCGTCGCGGCATGGGCCCTCGTCGCCGAGGGGTTGGAGATCCTCGTGGTCTGGCTCGGCGTGGCGCTACGCGAAGGCGCGGGGACCGCAACGCTCGGCGTCGGTCTCGGCCTGGCCGTCGTCGTCGGAGCGGGGCTCGTCCTTGGCGGGACCGGGGTCTACCGGAAGGTGACGCCCTACGTCCTCGACGGTGTCGCCGCCGTCATGGTGCTGGGTTACGGCGCCTACTTCACGTCGCTTGCCATCATGCAATCCTAAGCGGTCGAGCGAGACATTGACGCAAGCCTCCGTGGTCGCCTCGGTCGAACATCCACCGATCCGACAGCTGGTTCTGGTCAGGCACGGCGAGAGCCGGGCGAACGCCGAAGGCCTGTTCACGGGGATGATCGACGCGCCCCTGACCGAGAGGGAGCGACGGGAAGCCGAGGCGGCCGGATCGCACCTCGGACGGGAGGGCTTCCGGTTCGACGCGGCATTCACCTCGACCCTGTCGAGGGCCATCGACACCGCGCGCCTGGCGCTCGATGCCCTCGGTCAGCCCGCGCTGGTCCCCGACCGCACCGCAGCCCTGGACGAGCGCGATTACGGCGACATGAGCGGGCTCGACAAGGCGACCGCCGCCCTGCGTTTCGGGCCGGAACGGATCGAGGGCTGGAGGCGCTCCTATGCGGGTACTCCGCCCGGGGGCGAGAGCCTCCGCGACACCGTTGCCCGGGTGGTGCCCTTTTACCTGAGGCATATCCAGCCGGCGACGATGCGGGGTCCGACGCTGGTCGTCGCCCACGGCAACTCGTTGCGGGCCCTGGTGATGGCCCTCGAAGGATTAGGGCCGAACGCGATCGAATCTCTCAAACTTGCGACCGGATCAATTCGGATCTACGGGTTCGGGCTCGACACGGCCATCGTTTCGCGCTGGCTGATCGGCTAGCGGACGACTGCTTCCGGGTCCAGCGCGCGTTACCTTGAGCGGCGAAATTGGGTCGGGACCCGCCCGTCTGCGCCACGGCCAAGAGGTGTGGAAGGAAGACCGTATCCTTGAGGGCGTTTCGACCGAAGCGGTCATCCACCGGCCTCGATCCCTGACAACACATGTCACATTCGCGGACCCGGTCTCGTCCTGTGTGAAGGCGCGCGTTTCCGGATCCTAGTGAGCCGGATGTCCGCGCGTCCCGATCAAGGGGCGACCATGGACACTTCAATGACCGGCCAAACCGATACGAGAGATCCTCACCGAGCGCGTCCAAGTTCGGAGGAATTGGTGCCGTCACGATACGCGGTGCGCATCGGCGAGATCGACGTGCTGGTCGTCAGCGATGGGGTCTTGCCCCTTCCGACGGCAATGCTCGCTCACAATGCAGACCCAGCGCTTCGGGCGGAATGGCTGGACGACATGTTCCTAGCGCCGGACGCATTCGACTGGCCGCTGAATGCCGTTTTGGTGCGAAGCGGCGAGCAGACCATCCTCATCGATGCCGGACTCGGGTTGGATCCGAACCTGGATCTGCCGCGAGCCGGCCAGCTGGTCAAACGTCTGGAAGCGGGCGGAATCGATCTGGCGTCCGTGACCGACCTGGTGCTGACGCACATGCACATGGACCATATCGGCGGGCTCCTCATCGACGGGGTGAAGGAACAGTTGCGGCCCGACCTGCAGATCCACGTGGCGGCCGCCGAGGTCGCGTTCTGGGAAGCACCCGATTTCTCCCGCACCTCGATGCCGACGGGCTTCCCGGACGCCCTGCGATCCACCGCCAAACGGTTCTCGGAGGCATACAGCAGCCATCTGCGAACCTTCGAGAATGCGCATGAGGTCGCGCCGGGGGTGGTAGTCCATCGCACCGGGGGCCACACCCCCGGGCACAGCGTGGTCCGCGTGACATCCGGCGGAGAGCGGCTCACGTTCGCCGGCGACGCCATCTTTCCGGTAGGCTTCGACCAGCCCAGCTGGCACAACGGTTTCGAGCACGACCCCGAGGAGGCAGCCCGCGTTCGGATCCGTCTTCTCCGGGAATTAGCCGGGACCAGGGAACAGTTAGTGGCCACGCACCTGCCGTTCCCGTCCGTCGGCCGGGTCGCCGCCGATGGCGATGCCTTCCGTTGGGTGCCGGTGTTCTGGGATTACTGACCACGCCTCCAGCAAGGACCAAGTCAGCGGCAGCGTCGGGGCAGAACCTGCGGCGTTGCCGACCGAACCGCCGTCGTCCCCGAGGGTGGCTCGGAAAGCGGCGGTTCTGCGAACCGCGCCGCAGGGACTTCCCGCATGTGATGCGGGAGGCGCCGCAGCGAACGCCTCGATAATGACCGCCGTGCCTGCTGTGGCGGGACCACAACGATGCCGGACGGTACGTACCGGCATCGATCACGCATCGACCTGTCTCGGTATATGATCGAGTGTCCGACGTCAGCACCTGTGGGACAGATTGAGGGTCTTCACGAACGGAGGATGGCTGGTTCATCGTAGCCCCTAAGGAGCGAAGATGAAGCAGACATC
>NZ_LMME01000020.1:0-34524 GCF_001422125.1 Methylobacterium sp. Leaf85
CGAAAGAGAAGCTTCTCCACTGGCCGGATTTTACTCCGCCCGCATCAGCACCCCGCCGACGCTCCAGTGGATGGTTTTGTCACCGCCCTACACAGCTGAAACCGTCGGACAGTCCGGCGACCGTACTCATCTCCTCACAAACCGTGGAATGCATCATGATCCGCTCAGTCGGTGGTGTCCTCTCGCTCGTCCTCGCTCTCACCGCGGCAGCTTCAACTGCCCAAGCCGCCGAGCCCTGGCAGAAGTTGGTCTATTCGGATCCGCGCCATCCATCGGAGTTCACGCCGCTTGTCGTATCCCTGTGGCAGCGGGAGATCGCCGGCAAGCCGTTCCATTAGATCCATGCTGCCCGGTTCGAGGCGGGTGGTCAGACCTATCTCGTCAGCATCGCCTTTGCTGGCGAGATCTGCTCGATGGGAGCCAACGGTCGCAATGCTGTCGCCGAGCCTGCGATCTGCCCGGCGCGTGTCGATCTTCTGCAGGATGGAAAGGTTGTACGAACGACCCGTGGCAAAGCTTGCTCGGTTTCGCCCATGCCCGAGGATGAAACAGGCAACCAAGCGGACACGACCCAGGTCCGGTTCGATACGGTTGCGAAAACCGTTGCGTTTCGCTCGCTCATGCACGGTAAGTTCGTTCGGGTGTGTCAGCAGACCCTACGCTTGCCCTGAACCAAATCGATAAGTGCAACATTACGCTTATCCATCAATGATGCGTAACGGCTGCCATCGGTCGATAGGTGCAGATCCCCATTATGACCGGATGGGGTGGATGAACGAACCCGCTTGCGCGGGATGGGTGGCAGCTTCGAGGTTTTCGGATTGAGACGAGCGCCCTGCGCTGATTGAGCATTGCCCGGCCTGGGCGGACGATCGTGGCTCCCTTCATCCGAGTGGAGCCATCCCATGACCATCCTTGCCGTTCCCGCCGCTGCCGTCGGCTCGCTTCGTCGGCGCCTGACCGACGACATGACCCTGCGCCGGTTCTCCCGTGAGACGCAGCGCAACTACATCCGCGACGTCGGGCGTCTGGCGACGTTCCTGCGGCGCTCGCCCGACACGGCGACCGTCGATGACCTGCGCCGTTTCCAGATCGCGCAGCAGGAGGTCGGCCTCGGGGTGCCGACGATGAATGCCATCGTCTCGGCCCTGTGGTTCTTCTTCGTCGATACGATCGAGCGGCCCGACCTCGCTCGCAGGCTGGTCCGCCTCAACCTTCCGCACCCGCTGCCCGACGTTCTGAGCGCCGACGAGGTGCGCCGGCTGCTCGGCGCCACGGTCTAGCACCACCAAACATCCGAGGAGGCGCACCTCGGGGTGCGCCTCTCCGCGTGCCGAATGCCGGAATGGTCTTCATGAACGCTGTCGCCTGATCCTGTCGCGCTCCGCCAAAGGCCGGAGACCAGGCAATCCGGGAGCGCTCAGGCAACCAGGCGACGGTGTTCACGCGCCTTCCGTCCCTCGTTGGGGAAGACGGTCTGCCAAAATCCCATAGCTCTGCGCCCGCCGTCCCACGGGTTCGTTCTTCCACGACTTTCGTACGCCTCGCGGCGCCCGAAACTCTTCAGGATTTCCGCCAGTCTGCTTTTAGGAAGCAAAAACTCAAAACCAGACGTTCGTTTGAATTTTGACGGACGACCGTTCTGCGCCAGTACCGGACATCAGGTGGTTGCCAGGAAGCGGACATTAGCGGACGCGAAACAAGGGGTTACGCGACAGCGGCGATCTGGGCCCGAGAAGAAGCTGTTGGCTATCGCGAAAGTCTTCGATATAATTTACTGCGCAAACCCAGCGATTTTAGATTATCGACATACTGTTTTTGTATGTGCAATGCTGAGTTTCTGCTGCAACTTACCAGCAACCGCGCAGGTTTGGAAAAAGGTCTTCAACGCGGCGGGCGCGCTGCCGCAAATCCAGATGTCGCCGGATAACCGCTTCGAATATCTGCTGTCGAGCCGGCCAGCGTTGATTGCCGATTAGCACGGCGCAGGGCCCCTAATCATTCGGCGCGGGGCGTGTGACCCGCCGACGTCGCGGGCTCGTTGGCTCCTCAGGCGGACGCACGGCCGTGAGCAGGGCGTCCTCGACGGCCCGTTGAGGATCCAGGAAGGTCATCCGCCGCACGATGGCTTCGTCGAGCGCCTGCGGACGTGAGGGGGGCCGCAGCGGCTCGTCAGGTGACAGCTCCAGGAAGGCTGTCAGCGCCAACCGGTACAGGGGCGCGGCGTACTCGAAAAGGTTGCGACCCGAGATGGGCAGCACGAGCGCGTCGCGACCGATCGGGTTACCGTGGAGGAAGTCGTTCCGGCGGTCGTTGAGAGCTTGGTAGAGCCAGGACGCGAGTGTGCGATGGATTTTGGTTTTGCCGCCAGTGTCGTAGGCCGCCTTAGCGGAGGTGGCGCGCTGCCAAGGTGTCCGTTCGAGGAGCGCGAACACACGGTCACGATTAGCGACGCCGCTCCCGCCTGGGTGGACGAGGATCTCGAAGGCGCTGACCCAGAGTGAGATCAGTCGCCCGACATCGTAAAAGGTCGTGTCGGCTGCGGCTGGTAGGAGCGACGCGTGATGAGCCATGTTGAGCGAGCGCATGAGGGCGATGTCCGCCCACTCGGGATCGTCGGAGAGATGACGGCGACGCCATCGGCTCAGCAGAGCATTGAGGAGAGGCGCATCCAGGTCGCGGGCGTCCAGCGGTGTACGGAACAGCCCGGGCGCCGACTGGCCGTGGAACGCGGACACGTCATGGACGCCCAACAGTGCCGGCGTACTGCCGATCAGATGCTCGTCATGACTGTCGACCATCCAGGGGTAGAAGGCGAAGCTGTCGCCGAAAAGCACGCGGTGGCCCCGGGGATGGAGTAATTCCTGGGCCCGGGCGGCGCTGATCGCCGAGATGGCGATCGCGTCCCGGAAGCTGGCGATCGCGCCGATCTCGTTGAGAGCAGGCGGCGCGTCGGATCGGAGCAGCAGTACGGCCGCTTCGACGCGCTCGCCGAAAGTGTCACTGAACCGGCGCAGGAAGGCGCGCAGCGTCGGCTGATCATGGGTAAGCTGGCGTAGGCGCATGTCGCTCGCCGGGACGAGTGCCGCCAGCTCGTTGTTGATCGGAGCGGCGAGCGCAAGGTTCGGGAGCGCGAAGACTGCGCGCCATCCGGGCAGCAACGAGGCCGGAGTCAACGGGACACTCTAGGCGGCGCTGACGCGAAGAGTTCGCGGACCGCCATGAAGGCGCGGCCCGTCTCGGCCGCGCCGCGGACCTTGCGCTCGAGGACCGCAGAGAGCGAGATCAGGCGATCGAGCGAATCGTACAGATCGCGGCCGTCCATGCAGATCAGGCGCTTGCCCTGACCGAACGCGACCAGCCCCTGTTCGCTGAAGCCGTTGTAGCTCACGAAGAGGCCGCGCGCCCAGGACGCCTTCTGCTCGAGCTTACCGTGGAAGCCGTGGAGGTCGGCGACGCCGGTCTGCGCGGCGGTCCATTTCGCTTCTAGCAGGTAGGTCTCGTGGCCGAGGAGGAAGCTACCGTCGATCTGCTCCCCGAGGTTGCGGAAAGGTTCGCGGGCGGCCAGACCCGATGCGTCGAAGGCTTGCCGCAGGAAGGCCTCGAAAGCGTAGCCGCGTTCCTGGGGCGGAAGCGAAGCGATTGCGATCAGCGCGCCCTTCAGTTCGGCTTGGTGCCGCCAATCTGTGGCCGGGACTAGGGCATGGCCGCCTGCATCAGGTCCGGCTTGGTCAGTTAGGTGCGCGATAAGGGACAGGAACCGACCCTCGGCGTTAACGACAGGATCGGGCTGGTTGGTGCGCGCCAGGAATTCTGCGCGATGCTTCCACAGAGCCCGGAGCGTTCTTGCTGCGGTTGCGCCATCGACCTTCTGGAGGAAGCAACGTAGGCGCTTGCCCTTGGAACCTCCGTATTCGGCGTAGATTGGCTCGTCGATGTCGACGTCGAGCTCGGCGGCGAAAAAATCGCTGAAGCTCGGGTCGGAGAAATCCAGCACGTAGCCGCGGCCGCGCACGAACTCCACCAACTCATCGACGAACCTCAGTTCGATGGATCGGATCGCGGGGATGGTCTCTCTCCTTCAGGCCGTTGGGGTCACGAGGGCGCGGAGATTGGTCACGATCCGGTGCCTCATCGTCTCAGGAGTTTCACTCCGGAGCGCGGCCAGGTCCAAGACGGTCTGCGCGACCGCGGACGGCCGAACCGGCCGTCCGGCGGCCTCGACGAAGGGCCCATCAGTCTCGGTGAGCAGCCGATCGGCAGGAAGGCTAGCGACGAGCTGACGGTGCTTGGGCGAGCGTAGCATTTCAGAGTTGATTGAGAAGTAGCAGCCGCGCTCAGAGGCCCTACGCGCTTCCGCTGCGGTTCCGGTGAACCAGTGCAGGATGACGCGCCCACGGTCGGGCGGCAGCGTGCGGTCGAGATGGGCGAGCACTTTGCCAACGGCCCGGACGCTGTGGAGCGTCAGGATTTTGTCGCCCTGTTCGGCGCAGGCGGCGAGCACGCGCTCGAACACGCGCTCCTGAGCCTCGAAGGAGCGATAGAAGCGGGGACCGGCGTCGAGTCCGACCTCACCGACATAGCGTGCCTCATGCAGATAGCGCTCAAACAGCGGCAACTCGACCGCCCTCTCGGCGACAAGCTGCGGATGCAGGCCGAGCGCGACCCGGACATGTGTCGAGGCTGTGGCCAGATCGCGATTGCGAGGCCACGCCTTCGGCGTTGTGGTCACCGCGAGCGTCGCTACGGCCTCGCGGTCACATTCGCGGATGAGCGCGGCGTGGTCCTGATAGAGGTCTAGGTGACAATGGAAATCGACCAGACGCGGGCAAGCCGCTTGGGTGCGTGTCATAGCGGTCGGGCCCGCACGCCGTTCAGCAGCCGTCCGACTTCCTGCAGCCCTTCGATATAGACCTTCTCGTAGGCGGCGAGGTCATTCGGGTGATCGGTCAAGGGACCTGGACGGTGGATGTCGAGCTTTGTACGGGCCGGCTTCTTGGCGAGCCGTGACAGAGCGAACAGGAAGCCACGGACATGGGCGCCTTCGGCCTTGGCGCTGTCTAAGACCTTCGCCCGCAGATCTGGGATCTGATAGGACGTGTCGTCAGCGCCGAAGCCTTCCAGCATCGCGGCGCGGCGGATGAGGCAGGGTACGCAGTGGCCGCAGTGCTTGGGCTGACGGGCGTCCTCATCGTTGGCCCAACGCGCTTTCGCCGGAGAGGAGCACGACATGGTGTGTCGCGCCTCCTTTCTCAGGAACGCAGCGTCCGCGCAGCCCTTGGCCATCGTCCCTTTCGTCTCGAATCGGTAACGGTTCTCTAGCCGGATCGGCAGGCCCAGACCCGACAGGATGTCGTCAAATCTCGCCATATAGAATGGGTGGGTGGTGCGCGTGCTGAGTGCGCCAAGCCGGGTCGGGTCGAGTGGGACGTTCAGCGAGATCAGCCCGTTCTCGGGAACTTCGACGATCATATCGCCGCCGAGCGCATCGGCTGCCATCGCTGCCAGCGCGAAGAACAGGAACGACCTGCCCCGAAGGGTGTTCTCGCCTGCCGAGCCGTCGACGAGATCGTTCGGAAAGCCGACACGAGCACGCAGGTGGTGGAAGTGCTGCTTGGGGAACCGCTTGGCGATGACATCGGCGCAGTAGGTCTGGTGAGCGCTGGTAATCCCATCCCAATAGTGGCTGACGAGCATCGGAGACTTGCCGACCGCGAGTAGGTCGATTGCCCCGATGAAGCTGTCGAGGCCGCCCGAGAAGAGGCAGACCGAGTCTGCGGTGGCGGTGCGGAGTTTGGTCGGGGCCGGCGCGAGGGGGGCGAGCCCCTTGGGTCGCGCGCGGAACCTCACGCCCCAGCGATCCCCAGTAAGGAAGTTCAGGGTCGTCACGATAAGCGGCGCCAGGCTCTCCCAGAGTTTCGGCTCTACGACCGGGAGGCAGAGGTCGATCTCGCGTGTCCAGGCGTTCTGAGACTCGCTCGATCGTGAGATGCGGGTGTCCGCAGCCGTCAGCGCCGCGGCGAGAAGAGCCAGATCAACTGTTCGCTCCGAGGGACGGAGCCCTAGCTCGTGGAGCTGATGGAGCGCTTGGCCTAGGCCATAGCCAAGGCGATGATCGCCGTCGACAAAGGATATCTCGGTGAGCTTGCTGTCGGATCGCGAGGGTTTGACGGTGGCGGTATCGGCGGCACCGAGGCGGCAGACGAGGCTGTGATGGTTCATTGTGCGGCCTCCCCGGCGGCTGCCACGAGCTCGAAGGCGGCCTCGTATATCTCGTTGACGACGCGCTCGACGTCTCGGTCGCCGAGCCGTTCGACCCCGTCTAAGCGACCGGAGAGTTCGCTTTGGATACAGCCGGTGACGAAGTCGTGGAGCTGCTGCTGCGCCGCCTCGACAGTGGCGACATCGGCGGGGAGGGTAACGCCGCGGGCGCCAAGGTCGGCAATGACGCGGCCCTCGATCGATCGGGCGACGAAGTCGATGAAGAACTCCTGCATCTGATCAGACGTCATCGCATCGAAGTCGCCGACGCCGGCCTCGGCAAGATCACCGATCGTCTCAAGCATGGCCTGGCGTGCGATTGCCTCGTCAACCGCGCCGCCGGGCGGACAGACGAATTCGAGGATCGCGAGAAAGACATCGGCGGCAGGGCGACCGGCAAGCCCCGGCAGGTTGAGCTGTCGCAGCGTCTCGGCCGTACCCAAGCGCCGGATGTCGCGGACCACGCCGAGCAGGCGTGCGCCCGCCGCCCGCGACGGGCCCATGCGGCGGGCGGCGCGATGGGGGCCGCCGGTCCCGCTGCGCACATAGCTGGACAGCGCGCTGCCTAGTGCGCTGGGGCTGCCGGTCTTAGCGAAACGGGAGAAGGCGCCGCGGGCTCCCTGGAAGGAGCCCGCACCGGAGGTGTCGGGTCGCGGCGGCATACGGGACGGCGGGGGCAGCGCCTGACCCGGACCCGGCTGGGGCGCGTCGCCACCCGGAGGTGGCTCCGGCGCAGTTCCGGGCGCGACGCCGGGCGATGGGTCGTCGACCCAGGAGGGAACCAGCCCTGAACCGGCGCCGCCATAGCCCTTCGATGTCCCCATTACCTCAGGTCCTCTTAAGCTTCGCCACGCCTTTCGACGCGACTTGGAGGACGGCGTTCTCCGACTGCTCCGCCCAGCCGGCGGCGATCTGCGCAAATTCGTCCTTAGCGGATGCTTCGGTGAAGGCCGTCCCCCAGCTCGACACCGCCCATGCGCCGAGCTTGGCGACTGGGAGCTCACGCAGGAACTCGAGCAGTCGCCTCTGGAGCCCACGATGCGCTTCGACAACGACTATCAGGCCCTGGACGCCGTCCGGGAGCTTGGTGAAATTGTCCTCCTGTAGGATCCGGCCGCGGATCGCATCGAAGACCTCCTCCGGTTCCGGACCTGTCAACTTGGCGACCTCGCCGGCGGCGCCCCGGGCCAGCATTCTCGGTCCCATCAGCCGCTCGATCAGACCCTCGAGATGACTCGCGGCCACGAGCCCGCCGAGTGCGCCACGCTTGTCCCGGGTGACGAAGACATACGGGCGCAGATCAATGTCCTTCAGAAGAGGGTCGATCACCGCCCATCCCTTGATCCAGTCGTTCTTCGCCCACTCCTCGGCCTCAGAGGGAAGGGCGGGGGGCTTGGATGCGGCGGGTTTCTTAACTCCCTTCGCAGCCGGCAGCAGATGATCGTCGTCATCGCCGGATGGCATGGGCGCCCGGACGTGATTCTCGAACCGCCCCAAAGCTTCGACCTTGCCTTCCGGGTCGGCTGCGGCGAGCCGGGCGATCTGTTCGTAGAAGTCTGGGTAGTAGCGTTCCGCCAGCATGATCTTGGCAAGCACCGGGCGTTGGACATCGCCGCCGAAGCCGCGCTCCTCGGCGATGGCGTGGCGCAGCATTAATGAGTTCAAGAACCGCTTAATCTGCCGCGGGTTGCCCCGCGTGCCCTCGCTAAGGATCTTGGTCACATGGGCGGCGAGCGTGAGGGCTTGGCCGACCTCGGCCGGCACCGTCCCACCCATCGCCGCCTCAACAGTTTTCCGGTCGAGGCCTCGGCTCTTCCAGGGGCGGCGCATGTCCTCCCGTGCCGCGGCTAGCAGCTTCGCGAACCTGGCATCGCTTCGGCTCAGGGCGTTCTCGGCGAGCAGCAGCGCGACATAGACGCGCGTCTCAGCGACGCCGAGCGCCGGGATGCGGAAGGGTACCTGAATTAGCTTCTCAAGATAGTTGCGCGCGTAGCTCAGCGGACCGGAGCTACGTGGCAGGTCGGGAAAGTGTTCCCGCACCGCATACTCAATCATCAGTTCGTCGGCACCGACGACGAAGGCGGTGCGCTCGACGAAGAGGAAGAGCCTGATCGCTTCGAGGGTGGCGATCGCAGTCTTCGGGAGACAGCGGTCGAGATCGTCGACGATCACCACAAGCTGGTCGATGTCGGCCGCGTCCAGCAGCTCCTTGAACTCTTTGCGGAAGGCATGAATGTGCTCAGGTAGGTGATCGCTTTCTTCGGGCGCCTCCTTTACAAACTCGCGAGCTTTCTCGGCGACGCCCTTCAGGTCTTCAATGGAAATATGGTCCTGAGGCTTGGCGATGACCGAAGTCGCGAGCCCGTAAAGCTCCTTCATTTGATCGAAGGTCGGGATGCCGGTCGCCGCGGTGAACGCGAACCCGCCAGCCTTGCGGGCGATCTTGAGCCAGTCGACTCGTTTCAGGACCTTCTTTGCCGCTTCAGCCACCTTCGTCGAGTTGGGACGGGCGCGACGCAGTTCGTCCACGATAGTTTCGATGACGATGGTCTTTGCGTCTTCAAAACCCTCGAATGTCCACCCGTTGAACCAGAGGCAGAGGATGCGATCGTCGCCGGCGAAGGCGGCTTCGGTCATTTTCAGAACACTGGACTTGCCCGCGCCCCAGTCGCCGTGCACGCCGATGCTTATCGGCACGTCGGGCGTCTGGCGGATCAGCTTGACGACGGTCTTGGCAATGGCCTCGTAGTAGAGGAGATCCGTCGCCGTCTCGTGATCGTTCAAAAACATCCTCTTCCCTCACATGGCCCGTCACACGGCTCCACCCGGCCCGCGCATCAATCCTGCTAGCAGCGCAATTGTTTTCTCAAGGCCTGAACGCTCAAAATCCGGTTTGCGGGATTGACTAGGTCTTGGGGGTGGAGGAGCGACGACAATCGACTCGTTCAGATCGCCAGCTCAGAAGCGGACCTCGCGAACGTCCGATAAGGGTCATTCTGCGGTTGAGTGGGGCCAGTGCCCATGGCCGCTTTCCGGCGACCCTGCAGCATCAGGTATGACTATGTTGGATCGGAACCAGACATTCCGCTCCGGAGGGGAATATCGGGAAGCGGACATCCCTTTGGCTATACGGCACGTGCTGCTATAGCGCGGTAATGACAAACCAACCTACCATCGTGATCCGGTGTTGGTGGCGCGCTCTCTGAGCGCGGCCTGTCATACCCTCCTGACCTGTGCCGCTGCGTTCGGCGGCGCAGTGACGATTTAGGTCTGTCCTGCCCCGAAGAAGCAGCGGCTCCCACGTTAGGAGCTCCACCATGCCTTCGGAGACCGCCCATCGCCCCATCATCCTTACTGGCGACCGCACCAGGGGCCCTCTGCACTTCGGCCACTACGTTGTCTCACTGTGTAACTACGTCGCGTTGCAGGCGACGCATACGCAGTGAGCCGACGCCCAGGCCTTGACCGACAATGCCCATGATCCCGAGCGTGTGCGCCGGAACGTCCTTGAGGTCGCGCTCGATCACCCTGCGGTCAGAATCGACCCGGCAGTCTCGACTATCTGCGTCCAGTCTGCCCTGCCCGCTCTCGCTGAATTAATGCTGCTGTATCTGAACGTCGTCACGGTCGCTCGCCTGGAACGTAACCCTACCATCAGGGAGGAAATCCAGGCGCGCGGTTTCGGACGGGACACCCCCGCCGGCTTCCTCTGCTACCCCGTCGCCCAGGCTGCCGACATTACCGCGTTCAAGGCGAACCTCGTGCCCCTGCGCGAGGACCAAACACCCCTCATCGAGCAGACGAACGAACTGGTCCGTCGGCTGAACCGGCAGGCAGGCCGCGACCTTTTACCCGAGGCGACGGCGCTGATCCCGGCGACCGGACGCCTACCCGGCGTGGACGGCCGGGGGAAGATGAGCAAGTCGCAGGGCAACGCTATTCTGCTCTCAGCGAGCGATGCTGCGGACGAGGCAGCCGTGCAGCGCATATACACGGACTCCGATCACCTACGGGCATCCGACCCGGGACGCGTCGAGGGGAACGTCCTGTTCACCTACCTCGATGCGTTCGATACCGATGTCCAAGCTGCCGGCGATCTCAAGGCGCACTATCGGCGGGCGGGTCTCGGCGACATGGTCCTCAAGCGTCGGCTGACCGGCCTCCTCCAGGCGATGGTAGCGCCGATCCGCGAGCGTCGCTCCGAGCTCGCCCGTGACCCTGACCTCGTTATGGACATTCTACGGACAGGCTTGACGAAGGGACGCGTGATCACTGAGCAGACGAAGCGTGAGGTCACGGAAGGGTTGGGGCTCTTCGGCTTTTGAGATGCTGCAATCCTTCGGCTTGCATTCGCCATTGAGGACGGAGGCAACCTCGGCGTCTGGCTAGACTGACATCCTTTAACCGGCCAGGGCCTGCATCTCGGCTACGCCATCGCGCAGGACGTAACCGCGTCCCCAGACGGTCTCGATGTAGTTCTTGCCGAAGGAGGCATTGGCCAACTTCTTGCGCAGCTTGCAGATGAAGACGTCAATGATCTTCAACTCGGGCTCGTCCATGCCACCGTAGAGATGGTTGAGGAACATCTCTTTCGTGAGGGTCGTGCCCTTCCGCAGCGCGAGGAGCTCCAGGATCTGGTACTCTTTGCCGGTGAGAGGGACCCGGCTACCGGAGATCTCGACGGTCTTCTGATCGAGGTTCACACTCAGGTCACCGGTGGTGATGACCGACTCGGCATGGCCCTTCGAGCGTCGCACGATCGCGTGGATGCGGGCGACGAGTTCGTCCTTGTGGAAGGGCTTGGTGAGGTAATCGTCGGCTCCGAAGCCGAGGCCCTTCACCTTGTCCTCGATGCTGGCCATGCCAGAGAGGATCAGGATCGGCGTTTTGACCTTCGCAACGCGCAACGAGCGCAGCACCTCGTAGCCCGAGATATCCGGGAGGGTCAGATCGAGCAGGATGATGTCGTAGTCGTAGAGCTTGCCGAGGTCGATTCCTTCCTCGCCGAGATCCGTCGTGTAGGTGTTAAAGCTCTCCGATTTGAGCATCAGTTCGATGCTCACTGCGATCGAAGCGTCGTCCTCAATCAGCAGCACGCGCATGGGGAGGTCCTCAAAAGATTGAGACTTCCTAACCGGACGTCGGCAACAAACCGTTAAGGTGCGGGAGAAAGACCCGCTTCAGGCAGGCAGGGCTCGGCTACGAACCAGACCACGGATGGCTCGGAACGGAAGCGTCAGGGCCGTGAGGCAGGCGCCCAGCGCCAGGACTACGAAGACCGACAGAATCGCCGTCAGGATTTTGATCATAGGCGTGCTCGCTCCGGTGTGCAGCGGGACAGGCCCCGCACCGCAGCCACGATCCTCCTGAAGTTCGGCAAGAGTGTGTGCGAGCCAGCTCAGGCTATCGGGATGCGCGCATCCGCCCTACTGGCCAGCCAGATCCCCCCCCAATGAGATCGATACACATACGAAAAACGCCCCAGGAGAAGCTCCTAGGGCGTCTGTTGGCTGAGCGGCCAGCTGGATCGGGCCGGGGATGCTCAGGCAGATGGTATAAGGCGAAAAGCCTTAGTAAGATCCGAACTTGTAGTTCAGGCCGGCGCGGACGACAGCGAACTCGGACTCGCGAGCAGCAACCGAGGGGCTGATGGTCAGAAGGCCATTGGGGCCGGCAGCCGCGTTGAACACCGAGCGACCGCCACGGTTGTTCTTGTCGTTCTCGAGGTTCACATACAGACCTTCGACCTTCAGGGTCACGGCCGACGACTTGAAGAAGTTGAAAAACGAGTCGGTGGGGAGAGCGTACTCGATACCACCGCCGGCGGTGTAGCCGGTGCGGAAGTCTTCGCCGCCCGTGGCGCCGTCGCCGTAAGCGAAGCCGCCGGTGCCGTACACGAGGGTGCGGTCGAAGGCGTAACCGATACGGCCGCGGACGGTGCCGAAGAAGTTCATCTCGTTGCCCGGGATACGGACCGAGGTGGGGCTGTTGAGAGCACCGACGACGGGGCTGATGGTGCCGGCCACGGTGCGGCTCTTGTTACCGAAGTCGGTGTACTGGGCGTCAGCTTCGATACCGACGACCACGCCCGAACCCGGGGTGAACTGGTAGTTGTAGCCGACCTGGCCACCGCCGACGAATGTACTGGGCGTCAGCTTCGATACCGACGACCACGCCCGAACCCGGGGTGAACTGGTAGTTGTAGCCGACCTGGCCACCGCCGACGAAGCCTTCGAGATCATTGCCGCCGTTGGTGGAGACGACCACCGGGGTGCGGGTGAAGGAGTTCAGCACCGAACCACCCGGCAGGGCGTAGCGGTCGCTGTTGCTACCGGCGTCGAAGCCGTAACCGGCGTTGATACCGAAGTAGGCACCCGTCCAGGTGAACACCGGCACCGGCACGAAGACCGGGGGAGCCGCGCGACGCGGAAGGTCGGCGGCCGAAGCGGCGCCAGCCAGGAGAGCCGTGGCCGCAGTAGCGAGGAGAAGCTTCTTGAACATGGAAGTCGTTGGCCCGTGCGATGAATTTGAACGATACAGAGCCCTTAAAGCGGCAGCAGCGATAGTGCGATCTTGCAACACCGCGGATTTACAGCGTATCAGCCGACTGCCGATTCCCTATGCTGCAAAGATAAATCCGCAGTGGCTCTCATCTAGATTCTCATTATACTTAATAATTGCCTAATATAGCGGGTGGCCACAGTGACTGTAAAATCCACGACAGACATTGATCGTACCGTCGGCCTACGTATCGCAACGCTGCGAAAGGCGAAGGGATTGTCGCAGACTCAGCTAGGCCAGCACGTCGGCGTCACATTTCAGCAGATCCAGAAGTACGAAAAAGGAGCGAACCGCGTCAGCAGTGGCCGGCTGCAGGAGATCGCTGAGTTCCTCGAAGTGCCGATGTCTACCCTGTTCGGCGATGGCGAAGCCGAGGAGCACAGTGATGCCTTTGGCTTCCTCCGCAAGGCCGGCGCTGTCGATCTGCTTTGCGCCTATGCGGCGATCGAGAGCGATCAACTGCGCCGCGACGTGCTGCAGCTCGTACGCACAGTGGCTGCCTTAGGGGCGGGGCAAACCCAAGGCGCGGAAGCACCTAGCCAGATTGTTTTGACGGGTGATGGGCTAAACTCTCACTCTTGATCGCCCTTGGCTTTCTCCTGCCCAATCACTCGGTCGGGCATTTTCCAGTCCCGTTTCCAAGTGGCATGCTCCTCGGTGTCTGGGGAGTAAGGATTGGCGCTGCTTGGGTCGCCACAATCGCGGGCGTGACGCCCTTTCTGGCTAACGGATCAAGGCGATCGCTGACAAAACGTATGGCCCACCCCATCTGCAAGCGGCATGTGCGAGGTGATCTGACCGGTCTGCGCCAACGTATCCGGTCTCGGGGGCGTGCCCCGGCTAAGATGGAGTTCCGCACACCCTGGTCTTCATAAAAGACACGGCGTCGAGCGTCATATTTTGTGCCAGGATCACAGGGTGCCGGTTCAACCGTCAGGCCATCTCGCTTCCACCGCCCGCCGACATCGTCGATCGCTGGGCCGGGCCGTCCTGGCGATTGATCTCGTTTAGGCCGCCACAGGCTGGCTGACCCTGGCCGCGTAGCCCTCTCGCCGGAGCGGAGTACCGCCCAGGCGATCCTGGCCAACTTGCCGGCGAGCGCCGCGACGACCTTGTTCTTGTGAGCACGGCCGACGAGGCCACGCAGCCACTCGCCGATCAAGGGTCTGGCCTGCCGAGAGCGACGGCAGAGCCGCCCGCGCCCCGTGGATCAGGAGTGTGCGCAGGTAAGTCTTGCCCCGTTTCGTGATGTCGAGAAGCCTTGGTTTGCCGCCGGTCGTCGCTTGCCGCGGCACCAAGCCCAGCCAAGCCGCGAGATCACGACCGGATCGGAATGTCTCGCCCGTGCCGATTGCGGCAACCAATGCGGTCGCGTTCAGCACCCCGACCCCTGGAATGCTGACGAGGCGCCATGCGGCCTGGTCCTCGCGGGCCCTGGCTACGAACTCGGTAGTCAGCTCAGCAATACGGCGATCCAGCTCGCTCCATTCCAGGCGCATGTCTACGATGAGGAGACGAGTGCGCGGATTTAAGGTCGAGGGTGGCTCGATTGCGGGATCGAGCATCTCCGTTAGGAACCTCTGAAGCTGCTGACGGACCTTTGCGACTACAATACCCCGTTCCAGGAGCACGGCGCGCAGCTGGTTGATCAATGCCGTCCGCTGTCCAACGAGGCGCGTCCGGGCACGATGAAGGATCTGCGCGTCCAGCTGCGCCTCGCTCTTCAACTCGACGAAGCGCATTGTCGGCCGGGTGGCGGCCTCTGCGATCGCTTCCGCATCCCGCTCGTCATTCTTCTGCGCTTTGACGTAGGGCTGGACGTACTCCGGCGACATGAGCCGGACCTCGTGGCCCTGCTCCCGCAGGACGTGGCCAAGGCAGTGAGCGCCGCAGCACGCCTCCATCGCCATCGTGCAAGTCGGCAGTTTGGCGCCCAGCCGGACAACGCCGTCTCGCATGAGTCTCCGCCGAAGGACGACACGGCCCGCCTCGTCGAAACCCGCGACGCTGCAGTTGTTCTTACCGAGATCGATGGGCCATGGCGTAGCAAGCACAAAAGGAGATTTTTTGGAGGCGTGCTTGCAATTTATCTCAGCAAGCATATTCTGACTCCATGCAGCAAGCATGGAGTCATTTGTTATGGCCAAGCAACAGACGCCGCAAAGCAAGGGTGGCACAGCACGATCTGAGAAACTCACGCCCGAAGAGCGTAGCCGAATCGCGAGGGAGGCCGCCGAGAAACGGTGGCAGAAATTTGAGCCCGCCGACGGGATGGCTGTTCAAAAAGCCGCGGTTACAGGCGTTCTTCAAATCGGAACAGCGCACCTTCAGTGCGCAGTCTTAGACGATGAGCATAATACCCGCATATTCACGCAATCGGGGTTCCTCACCGCTCTCGGACGTTTCCCTACTCCGAAAAGTGCTCGTACCGAGGTGCTCGCCAACCTACCCGCATTTTTGCGTGCAAAGAACTTAGAACCTTTTATTTCCAATGAGTTAGTCTCCTCGTCCACTCCCTTGGTTTTCGAGGCCGCGTGGGGCGGGGGCCACAAGGGGCGATCTCTTGGATTCAAAGCACAATTGTTACCCGAGGTTTGTTGGGTTTACCACAATGCAGAGCGAGCTGGTGTGTTAGTTCCATCTCAGAAGCATGTCGCAGATCAATGCACAGTCCTTTTGCGTGGATTAACAAATGTAGCAATCGATGCTTTAGTCGATGAGGCGACCGGATGGCAGTATATCAGGGAAAGAGATGAGCTTCAAAAACTCTTATCCGCTTATGTGTCGGCTGAACTTTTGCCATGGGCTGCGGCCTTTCCCGATGAATACTATAAAGAAATGTTCCGATTGTGGAACTGGCAGTGGCCGCCAAACGGCTACACAACAGGTTCTCCAAAAGGGCCGCGCTATGCGGGAAAAATTACAAATAAGATTATTTATGATCAGTTGCCTCCTGGCGTATCTGACGAACTCAAGTCCAAGGCACCGACCGACAGCAACTGGCAGCGCAGGATAAGACTGTGGAAGCATCTAACTGCGGATATTGGCAATCCACATCTTGAAAAACAATTAGCAGTAGCCACCAATATAATGAAAGTTTGTGACGATAAGGAAGAGTTCCAGCAAAAATATGAAAGGGCGTTTCCAGGCAGCTTTCCGAAGGCGCGGCAACTATCGTTCAGTCGTAAGCTGTCACAAACCGACGATGACGAATGATGCTTGCCGTCAAGCATAATAGTTCAGACAAGAGAGGCATGAACAAGCTGCCTCTCGCAAAGCGCGTCCAAATCCTGAGCATGCTCTGCGAGGCCTCCCCCATGCGGTCGATCAGCACGCCGCCGACGCTTCGGTGGATGGTTTTGTCACCGCCCTACACAGTTGGTGGAGGTTCGAGCGGGACACATGCTTATCCGGCAAAGGGCGACTGAGCTTCACCACATAAGCTCAGCTTTATATCTCGAACCTCGTTGATTAGTCCTGGTGGCTGACAAAAAAGTAGCGAAACCGTGATCCATTCCAAGCTTGATGCGATGCTATTCCGGTTGACACGTCTACGGCACCGGATAATGGTCTCGTAATGTAAGCAAACCTTCTTAACCTGTAATATGTCGCGGCAAGGAATTAACTGAATGTCTTCAATTTATGTTAGCAAGAATTCTGACTATACATCGGAAAATAGACTGCATCTCGACGAATCCGGCATTTATAATGGCGACCCATCTATTAATGTTTCGGTACATTTTAGCGGTATGCGCGGCTTCGGGCTTGGCGGTTTACTTTATATCTATGGATCCGACGTCTACCCAAGGCTAATTACTTCATCAGCAAGCGATTTTGGCACCGAGGCTTTTTTAAAGACGTCCGGCGGATATTTATTTGATTACAGTGATCGAACCGGACGAACAGATCTAAATGGTGGCAATTTTGGCGACGTCCTTCGCAGTGGATCTGGTGCTGACGTCTTAGACGGCGGCGATGGAAACGACGTATTTGAAGGTCGCGCAGGTGCTGATCAACTCATTGGTGGCGCTGGCATAAATACCGCGAGCTACGTGCATTCCGGCGCAGGAGTAACCGTCGATCTAACCGCTCATACAGCCATCGGTGGCGATGCCTCAGGCGACATACTGACAAATATCACTCAACTCATTGGTAGTTCGTTTGTCGATAACCTCACTGGCGATAGGAATGCGAACACGCTGGCGGGTCATGGCGGTGCCGATAGACTCCATGGAATGGCTGGCAATGATCGGCTGGTCATCACCGGGAATGCGGATTTTGCAGCTCTTGATGATGGTGCGGCGCTCAATGGCGGCACTGGAATCGACACTCTCTTGTTCGTGTCAGGCGGTAGCGTAAAGCTCGAAGCGGGCAGCATCACCGGCATCGAGAGGATCTACGCCCGAGGTGGCGGTTCCCTCGACATGAGCGAACTGACCAAGGGGCAGAACGTCATATCGCAGAGCACTGACACACACAGCGCTCACGTCATCGGTTCCCAGGAAGCGGATCGGATCCACGCAGGTGAGGGTGGCGACACGATCGCCGGAGGAAAGGGCGGCGACAAGCTGTTCGCAGGCTCCGGCGAGGACACATTCCACTTCCAGGACAGCTTCGGACGTGACAACGTCTACGGCTTCAGCACCGAGACCGATCACATCAACATTCACATTGCAGGGGTCGACGCTGGCGACATCAAGCTCGCGGAGTTCCACGACGGGCAGGACACCATCGTCACGTTCGCTGGCGTCGATGGAACCAACAAGATCATCCTGCACGACGTTACCATCGCCGACCTTCATGCAGGTCCGAGTGACCTGTTCATATTCGGAGCTTGACCCAACTCCTGAGCCCGGCGCGGAGTGATCCGGCCGGACTTTTTGTGTTTCGGCGTGCAACTTTGACCCCGTGAGGCGGGGGATCGGCGTCCAATTCTGACCCCCTAACCTCGTTCTCGCAGACTGCTCTCCGGTACGGCCGGAAGGGTGGTGTAGGGGGATGAAGGGCGTGGACACGATTGCGCGCATCCGGCGCGAGTTCTTCACCCGCGGCCGCGCGATCAAGGACATCGTCCGCGATCTGCACGTCTCCCGCAACACGGTCCGGAAGGTCATCCGATCGGGGGCCACCGCCTTCGCCTACGAGCGCGAAGTGCAGCCGCTGCCCAAGCTCGGGCCGTGGCGCGACGATCTCGATCGGATGCTGACCACCAACGCCGGCAGGTCCGCCCGCGAGCGGCTGACGCTGATCCGGATCTACGAGGCGCTGCGCGGGCTCGGCTACGAGGGCGGCTACGATGCCGTTCGGCGCTATGCCAAAACCTGGAAGCGCGAGCGCGCCTCGGTCACGGCCCAGGCGTTCGTACCGCTGTCGTTCGCCCCGGGCGAGGCCTACCAGTTCGACTGGAGCCACGAGATCGTGCTGATCGGCGGCACGACCGTCACGGTCAAGGTCGCCCACGTCCGGCTGTGCCACTCGCGCATGCTGTTCGTGCGAGCCTATCCGCGCGAGAGCCAGGAGATGGTGTTCGACGCCCATGACCGGGCGTTCGCGTTCTTCCAAGGCACCTGCCAGCGCGGCATCTACGACAACATGAAGACCGCGGTGGAGACGATCTTCGTCGGGCGCGAGCGCGCCTACAATCGCCGCTTCCTGCAGATGTGCTCGCACTACCTCGTCGATCCGGTCGCCTGTACGCCGGCTTCGGGCTGGGAGAAGGGGCAGGTCGAGAACCAGGTCGGGCTGGTGCGCGAGCGCTTCTTCACCCCGCGTGTCCGGGTGAAGAGCTACGAGGAGCTGAACGCGCTCCTGCTCGATGGGGTGATCGCCTACGCCAAGGCCCATCCCCATCCCGAGGAGCGCGAGCGCACCGTCTGGGAGCGGTTCGAGGCCGAGCGGACAGCCCTCGTTCCCTATGCTGGCCGCTTCGACGGCTTCCACGCCGTCACCGCTTCGGTGTCCACGACCTGCCTCGTGCGCTTCGACAACAACCGCTACTCGGTCGCCGCCTCGGCCATCGGTCGGCCGGTCGAGGTACGGGCCTACGCCGAGCGCGTCGAGATCCGGCAAGACGGGCGCGTCGTCGCCGAGCACGAGCGCGCCTTCGGGCGGGATCAGACCGTGTTCGATCCCTGGCACTATGTCCCCGTGCTCGCCCGCAAGCCCGGCGCGCTCCGGAACGGCGCACCGTTCAAGGACTGGGTGCTGCCTGCCGCCCTCAACCGGGTCCGACGCAAGCTCGCCGGCAGTGCCGGGGGTGACCGGCAGATGGTTGAGATCCTCACCGCCGTGCTCGCCGACGGGTTGCCGGCCGTCGAGGCGGCCTGTGCCGAGGCCCTGCGCGAGGGCGTGCACTCGGCCGACGTCGTCCTCAACATCCTCGCCCGGCAGCGCGAGCCGACCACGCCCGTCACCATCCTGACGCCCGAGAGCCTGCGGCTGCGCCACGAGCCGGTCGCCGATTGCGCCCGCTACGACAGCCTGAGGAGAGCCCTATGATGGAACGCCAGCACATCCTCGCCACCATGGGCGAGCTGAAGCTCTTCGGGATGAAGGCCGCCTACGACGAGATCATCAAGATCGCGGTCAAGCGCACCCACGAGCCGCAGCAGATCGTCGGCGACCTGCTTCAGGCCGAGATCTCCGAGAAGCAGGCACGCTCGATCCGCTACCAGATGACGATCGCCAAGCTGCCCCTGGCCAAGGACATCGCCGAGTTCGCCTTCGACGGCACTCCGATCAACGAGGGGCTGGTGCGTGATCTCGCCGGCGGCGAGTTCCTGGCGCATCAGCGCAACGTCGTGCTCGTGGGCGGCACCGGCACCGGCAAGACCCACCTCGCCATCGCCATCGCGCGGGCCTGCATCCGAGACGGGGCGCGGGGCCGGTTCTACAACGTCGTCGATCTCGTCAACCGGCTCGAAGCCGAGGCACGTGCCGGCCGCCAGGGCCGCATCGCCGACCATCTCGCCCGGCTCGACCTCGTGCTGCTCGACGAGCTCGGGTACCTGCCGTTCGCGCAGTCGGGCGGCCAACTCCTGTTCCACCTGATCAGCAAGCTCTACGAGACCACCTCGATCGTAGTCACCACCAATCTCGCCTTCGGGGAGTGGCCGAGCGTGTTCGCCGGCGATGCCAAGATGACCACGGCGCTGCTCGACCGGCTCACCCACCATTGCGAGATCGTCGAGACCGGCAACGAGAGCTGGCGCTTTAAGAACCGCGCCTGAGGCCGGCACACACGTCGCGCCTGCTGGACCCCTGATCAGCCCGGCTGCGCCACCCCGACCCGCTTCGCCGGGCTGATCAGGGGCGTCCCGCCATACCCATCCGGGGGGTCAAAGTTCGACGCCGATCCAGGGTCAATGTTCAACGCTGTTTGACACCACTGGGTGGCGAACGAGCCGTGAATCGCTACGACGGTGAAGGCTGAAGCTTAACATTTCGGGAGGTGCCTGCCGAGTGCTCGGGCCGAAGGTGGAAATCCTCAACTAGGAAGGGTGCGATTGGGACTTTGTCGGCCTGGTTCTACCGCTGGCGGCATGCCTGGCGGGTTCAATCGGGTGCTGCGGCGCCTGCAGTCGCAGACTGTCGCTGGGGGCAAATTCGACTGGGACCTGCGCTTTGTGGATGCGACAGTGGTGCGCGCCTACCAGCACACCGCCGGTGTATAATGGGGCGCATGGGGGGCGAGCTGAAACAGGGCGACACCGTCATCCTCGACAACCTGAACGTCCACAAGGTGGCCGGTATCCGCGAGGCCATCGAGGCGGCCGGCGCAGGGATCCGCTACCTGCCGGCCTACAGCCCTGACTTCAACCCGATCGAGCAGGCCTTCGCCAAGCTGAACGCCCTCCTGCGCGCCGCCGCTCCACGCACCAGCCCAGATCTCCGCAACGAGATCCGGAAGGCCTTCGCTCGCTTCACACCCCAAAAGTGCCGAAACTATCTCGCCGCCGCCGGATACGACCACGACGTAGCCGTCGCTACATGAGCGGAACTCGCTCTAGGCAGAGGAGCGCCATGGCGATCACTTCAAGGATCACGCTCGTGACGATCCGCATAACCAGTTGATCCTAAGCGCAGCGACACGACAGAACTCAATGCGCACTGGAGAGGGTGCCTCTACCGGGAGCGCAATTAAGCTGAACGGCCGGATCGAGCAGTATCACCGGATCGCGACCTGCTATCATAAGGAGATGGCCAGCTACCTCGGCATGATCATCTTCTGACTCACATGCTTTGCAGAGACGCCATGACCGCCATTATGGACCGAGGCGGGCTAGAGCGTGATCAGTGAAGGCACGGGCGACGGGCTCGAACGCGCGAACCACCACCGGGTCCAGCCTCCCCGTCATCTTCGTTAGGATCGCATAGGCTTGTCCGAATCCCATTGGCGGCTTGTAGGCGCGCCGCTCGATGAGCGCTGCGTAGATGTCGCAGATCGTGGTCAGCCGCACCAAGTCCGAAATCTCGGCCTCTACCAGCCCATCCGGGTAGCCCGAGCCGTCCAGCAACTCGTGATGCGAGCGCACGACGGCCAGCGTCACGGGCGAGAATCCGTGGTCGGATAGCATGGCGTGCCCCCGTGCGGGATGGAGCTGCATTACCGCCCTCTCGGCCGCGTTGAGCGGGCCGGGTTTGTTCAGGATTGCAAGCGGCACGTGCATCTTGCCGACGTCGTGCAGGAGCGCAGCCTTGATGACACGGTGCCGGTCCAGGACATGAAGGCCCAGATGCCCCGTGAAGGCCGCGGTGATTCCGGCCACCAGCATACAATGACGATGCGTGGCGTCGTCGAAGCGGCGCATTGCCTTCATCCAAGGCCCAATGCCGGTCTCCCTGACCGTCTCCTCAATCAGCGCCATGCTGCTGTCGACCAGGCTCGGCAAGATCTGGCGATCGGGTGCGAGCACGCGGGCATAAAATGCGCTGAACGTCGCCGTTTTCAAGCCGGCGCAAGGAGCCGACGGTGCCCCGAACTTAGCGGGCCACTCCGGAATGTCATTCAACATGCAGGGAATCTTCTGTCCTTGTTCGCATAGACGTGCCTTCCAACAATACAAACATAGCCCATACATCAGGCCGAAGTTTATAAAATTCGAAAAATCTCTAAATATCAGTACAATTACAAGCCAGATTAGCTTGACCTCAATCATAGCTTTACCGCAAAAGCAATCAGTTTATAATTTCGACTTGCACACACATTGGCCACTGCTGGAGGAAAGAGTAAAGTTCGCGCAGGGCGATCAACTCAATTCCGGACAGCTTGGCCGGGTGACGCGATCTTTCGATAATTTGAAGCATCAGGAGCGGCTTCCAACAACCCATCGAAATCCAATCGGCGCTGGAAGCCGCTGCTCAATAAGGAAAACAACACCATCGATCGCATGCCCGCTCACATCGAAGTCTGCCGTTGCATCGCTATGCGATAAGAGAGGCTCGCGACCACTGATCTCGCCGTCGTCTGCTTCGCAGCGCGCAACGGCTATAGGTTGTAAGCTTAGAGCCAAGAACGCGCACGAAGCCGTATACGGTACCTTATGCAGTAGCAGTAGGCTTCCGAGGCCGAAGAGCTTTTTCGGGCTTCTCCGGAGCCAGCGCGGCCTTGTCCACGATCGCCTCTTCTGGAACGACAGCTCTCGATTGGCTCATATTAATGCGCGGCCGTCCGAGGCCGAACTCCTTCGCCAAGGCGGACCTTGCCGCCGAATAATTGGCTGACGTCATGGGATAGTCGGCGGGCAGAGCATACTTCGAGCGGTATCCTTCTGCGGTTAAGCCGCGAATCGTTAGGTGGCGACGGAGTGTTTTGTAGGACTTGCCATCCTCAAAGCTGATCAGTCCATCTGGCGTAATCGACTTCTTAATCTGAGCCGGCGTAGGCTTTACGATCTTGTTGGTCTCCGACGCGTTAGATCCCCCGCTGGTAATGCCACTGATGGTGGCATGCACGCTGGCCAGCAGGTCGGCCAGCGATCCCACTGGAACCGAGTTGTTTGAGACGTAGGCTGCGACGATATCTGCGGTGAGCTCAACGTGTGCGATCCGCAAATTCTGGGGCTGGTTTGTCATGTGCATGCTCTTTGAAGGCGTAGGGAAACCCCTAGAACCATTTTGGCAAATTTATCAATAGACCAGGCATAAAATAAGCGAATAGAGCATGTGATAAAACCCCTCTTCGAGGCGAGACGCGATACATAGGCTGTGAAGAGATAGGAAACAAATGGTGGGCTAACTCCGGCCCCGGCGCTAATTCACTATGGACCGCCGATAAATGAGCCATTTTGGCGTGACTGATCTGCAACAAACCATCGGTCCCCTCATTATGACAGCATTATGATAGTGATAAATGTAATTTTATCAATATGGCTTCTGTCGAAGTTTCCAACCAGGAGCGCAAACGTGAATTTCAGTTACAGTGTATCTATGATTGCGGTCGCAGCAGCATTGACGTTCAATGGCTCGGCACAAGCACAACAGGCGATCGCCGAGGGCGGCGCTAACCTCATCAGCAATCTAACGCTGCTGCCGACCACGAGCGCGGGTCGCGCCGTGCTCGACGCGAACCTTGCCACGACGTTCCAGATCCAGAACAACGCAACGCCGTTTGAACGAGCTTTGTCCATCCGCGATGCGACTGGGAGCCCGGGCAATGCCATCAACTATGCGCAGGGTCTCAGCAGCAAATTGTTTGAAGCGTTTTCGGTCGGCAACAAACAGTTCCTGACCGCCCAAAATGTCGAAGCCGACTCGACGCAGGTCCAAAGTTGGCGGCAGTTCTGGGCAGGTTTCAACACGATCAACAGTAATACCAGCAACACGATGCGGCGGTTGATCGGACAGGGATACGCGAGTGGGACCGCCTGGAGGGGTGACGGAACCTCTGCCAATAGTGCGGGGACCCCCTTCACGGCGCGCCTCGATCTTCCCGCCGGAGGGGTGGTGAACCCCTACGACAAATACTACCGACCCGTCATCCCGAACACGGCCGGGCCCGACGGAACCAGCATGGACACGCGCCCTTTCTTCACGCGCCCAGGTCGTACCGTGTTATTCGAGGGGCGAAACTTCTATGGAATCGAGACAACGAGCCTGAGTCTCATCAATGAGGGATTCAACAGCCCCTCCTTTCCCAGCGGTCATTCGCCGGCGGGTTGGAGCGCCGGCCTCGTGCTAGCGATGATGATTCCGGAGCGCTGGCAAGAGGAACTGACGCGTGCTTCCGAGTACGCCAACAGTCGTGTCGTGCTGGGCCCGCACTACGCCCTCGATGTGATCGCGGGTCGGTTGCTCGCCACATATAATCTTGTGCAAGTGCTGAACAACAACCCAGATTTCACCAATCTGAACCTCTTGGACCAGCGCGGTATCCCTCTGCCGCAAGCGTCGACGCATGACTGGCAGGCCTCGTTCGAGCAAGCCTATACGGATCTTCGCGCATCGCTGGTGCAGTCCTGTGGCATGAGCATCACGGCCTGCATCGCGGCAAGCACGCCCGACCGCTTTAGCGACAAAGCTAAGAACAAAGCCGATTACACGTTCCGCCTAACATACGGTCTCCCGAATATCGGCCCGACGGATCTTGCGCCCGTGGTCCCGGAGGGCGCCGAGGTTCTCCTGCAGACCCGCTTCCCCTATCTGACTGCAGCTCAGCGGCGCGACGTGTTGGCGACCACCGAGATCGCTTCCGGCGCGCCGCTAGACAATGGATCCGGCTATGCACGAATCAACCTCTTCGCAGCGGGTGATGGCTATGGTGCCTTTAACCGCGCCGTGACGATCCACATGGATGCGGCCAAAGAGGGCTTCTCGGCATTTGACTCATTCAACAACGACATCGGTGGGGTCGGTTCGCTGACGAAGACCGGTACGGGCACCCTAAACCTCACAGGTGTCAACACTTACAGTGGCGGTACGACGATCTCGGGTGGCGTCCTCTCGGGAACGTCTCTCAGTTTCGGTTCCGGCCCCATCGTCAACAACGCCACACTGGTGGTGAATCAGAGCGTCGTCGATGGAACGCTGGCGTCTCCGATTTCCGGTACTGGGTCCCTGATGAAGATGGGGGCGACCAGTCTCAATCTGACCGGCATCAATACGCTTTCTGGTCCGACCAGCATCGCGGAGGGCCGGCTTGCGGTGAATGGCTTCCTGGGGAATTCGATCGTCGGGGTGGGCGATGGCGCGACGCTAAGCGGCTCGGGCACTGTCGGCGGCGTTGTCGCCGGCAGCGGTGCAACCGTGGCACCGGGTAATTCGATCGGGACCCTTAATGTCGCCGGTGACGTCGCCTTCGCTGCGGGTTCTCGCTATCAGGTCGAGGCCAATGCCTCGGGTGAATCAGATAGGATCGCAGCCACCGGCCGAACGACCCTCTCCGGGGGCACGGTACAAGTACAGGCTTCGGCCGGAAATTACGATTTGCGAACGCGCTACGCCATCCTCACAGCTGCCGGCGGCCTCAAGGGCCAGTTCGATGGCGTCACGTCCAACTTGGCCTTCCTCACCCCAACCTTGCGCTATCAGGCGAACGAGGTTGACCTGACGCTTGCACGGAATGACATCGCGTTCTCGACCATCGCGCAGAGCCGCAATCAAGCGGCGGTCGCGGACGCCGTTCAGGCGGCTGGTGCAGGCGATGCACTCTACGCCCGGACCATCGGACTGACTGTTCCAGAGGCGCAGAGCGCTTTCCGCACCCTGTCAGGGGATATCCATGCGAGCACGGTCTCGGCCGAGTTTGAGACGGCCTTCTTCGTGAGAGAGGCCATCCTCGACCGTCTGCGTTGGGGCACGAACTCGAGCGCGGCCGACATCGCCAATTATGGCCGCCTTCCGGCAGCCTATACGGCCGACCTGCCGGGTCGCACCGTCCCAAGCACGTCCATTCCCATGCAGGTGCTTGACCCGCAGGTCTTCAGTGTCTGGGGCCAGGGCTTCGGTACGTTCGGCGGGGCACGATCGAATGGCAACGCTGCAAGCCTGTCGCGCCAGACTAGCGGCTTCGTGCTCGGCGCTGATGCACGCCTCGAGGCCGGCTTCCGGCTCGGCGCGGCCGCCGGTTATACCCTGACACAACTCGATACCAGCGGTGGTGCTCAGTCGGGCACGATCGAAAGTGTCTTCGGTGGTCTCTACGGAGGCTACGACTACGGCGCTTTCGCTATGCGCTTAGGAGCCGTCTATGCGGATAACGCAACGAACCTACGCCGGGCGGTAAGCTTCCCCGGCTTCAGCGACAGCGCCGCCTCGCGCTCCGGTGGATCCACGATCCAGGGCTTCGGCGAAATTGGCTACAGCTTCCCCATCGGAACTGACGAGCCTAGCTCGAGCAAAGCGGCCAAAGCACCAATCTTGAGCGCTAGCTCCTCCATCGAGCCCTTCGTCGGAGGTGCCATCGTCAGCATCGCCCATGACCGCTTTGCTGAGACCGGTGGTATCGCCACGCTGACGGGCGCCGCCCGTACCTTCGACATCGCCACCTCCACAGTTGGTCTGCGTGCGCAGACGCGCCTCGATCTTGAAAGCGGAGCTCCAGTCTCGGTCCGTGGACTTGTCGGCTACCGCCGAGCGTATGGCGATGTAATGCCGAAAGCACTCCTCGCCTTCGGCGCGGGCCCGAGCTTCCTAAGTGCTGGGATCCCGATTGCCCGGGATGCGCTCGTCGCGGAAGCGGGGATCGATGTTCAGGTTGCCCGTAACACGAGCCTCGGCGTCGCCTATACGGGCCAAGTCGGAGAGCGCGCCCAGGACCACGCCGTCAAGGGCAACTTCACTTATCGGTTCTGAAACAAACTCCGAATGGTCCAGTGCGGGCCATTCGGAGACCCTCCGTCTCGCGCCCGTCGGTGAGCTACGCTGGGATGGCATCAAGCTCCTGCAACCCAAGCCCCTAATCATAGGGACGGGCAGCAGCACTTGATACAAGCGAGCTCTCACGCTGGCTGACCGCCAGCCGCATCACGGCAGCCTGCAACTCATACCGGAGCTGGGCTGAAACTCCTTTTTAGGGCCACTCAGCCAAGCAAGTTATGCTGTTTCGTGCGAAGGGTCGGATCCGTTCCTGTATTGCGCCCGATAAGCACTCGGCCTATGGCGGGCACCTTCATTATAACGTCAAAAGCGCACGATAAAACTCGTGACTGAAATACCTAGATAAGACTGTAGGGACTTGAGAGGACGATGACGTGCATCTTTTTCGTCGAGTATCGACGCTCCGCCCAGTTGGAGGGATCCTTCAGCATTGCACCTTTTGATACATCAAAATTGTTTAGCACTTTCGCCCAATGGTTTGTCAGCGTGATGTCTCGGGATGATTCCCGAATACGCGGACTCAGTTCACTCGCTTTACTCAAAGCCGTCCGCAATATAGCGCTGACGTCGGCCGTACCGCTCTCGGACAAGCGTTGCAAACGGGTTGCGTACGCTTTTACGGCTGGATCGTTGCGGAGAGTTCCGACGTCCGTGATGTTCGTTGGCTGCAGGTTTGCAAGCTGTCCCGACGCTTTTGAGGAACCCGTTGGCATTTTGCGCAGGTCCGGTATCGCGAATGGCAAGGCTAGGCCATTCGCGTAGACACACGCAGCCAACTCGACCAGAACCTGCCTATCGCAGTCCGCGAGTACCAGTGTCGAGTCCGTACGCCAAGCGGCCAAGCAATGGTTTATTATGTCGTCAAGGTGATGGGGGATACTGCCCTCCGGTCTCGGATCATCGGGAGCTCGTAAGCGCATGGTCGCCATACTCTCAGGCGAGAAAGCGGCCTCCGTCACAACGCGTTTCGTAAACGTCCAGGCATCTTCTTCCAGGGAGCGCTGGCTCATGGCAACATATCGACCATCCACATGAAGGCCTTTTAGTGCGGCATCATCCGCATCGACAGCATTAGGATCGATGATCCCTTTAGATAAAACCGCGATGGTTCCTGCACGATGGAAGAACGAACGATAGGCATCCGTTGCGTGAGGAAGAGTTTGCGGCTCTTCAGATCGACCCTGCTGAGAGCTCTCTCGCTTCCCTGCGAGAAGGAAGGCTCGTTCGAGATGCCCACCGAGTTGAATAATCATGTAAGCCTCATCAATAGCATTCCGCCCTCGAACAAATTGAAAGAAGACGGTAAGTTGAGTTATTCGGTTTGTTTTCTATGCCTAGATATTATATAAATCAGGCGATCGCAACTAATAGCGTGCCAGCACCTCCACGAATGAATTCAGCTTTCCAATGATTGCCTCGACTGTTACGGCTTCAAAATCGAGCGGGGCTTCAATGTCTGGGCATCGGACAAGACGATCCTCGCCGTTCCGAGACGAGTCATAGATCTCGACGCGACACTGTACAGACTGCTTCACGCGATCATGATAGAAGCCAAACGTGGGAATCTCATAAAGATTAATCCCATTCAGGAGCACGTTTTCAGAGAGAACTAGTCTGATGCCAGCCCCGACGAGAGCAAGAGGTTCATCTGTATGATCGTTATCAATAACGATGTGATGAGAATGATTCTTCAGCGATCCGGACTGAATAAACGCGTCCATCGCAGGTCGGATTATTTCATCTCTAACTTTTGAAAAAAGGTCGACATTCTCGAACGGCTCAGCCTGTGCTAAATCTGGCTGCAGCATCAAAGCTATTTTTAGACGCTTTTGACGCTGCTCCATTACGTGAAGCCGGACGCCACGTGCATCCGCCGACTCGTGGGGATCAGAATTTTCCATTACACTCACCATCGTTCCGTAGAAGCTAGATTTAACTAGCAGTTTTTGTCGCTATTTACTGAAAATTTATATAGATTATAGCAATACTATTTTGCTCTTCCCCCATTCGTTCCATTGATACATATTCATATTCCTTGTTCATAAGATCTAAGGGGTATTCGCATCATGAGAATTTGAAGCCACAGACTGCAATTTTGAATTCGATCTAAAGCAAGGCAATTCCTCCATAGCTACAGCCAGAGCATACATGTTATTTTCTCTTAACCACCGTTTTTCTAAAGTATTCTGGGGATTTGATATCGATTATTATTTCTCACAATGCATATTCTGAATACATTTCTTTTCTTGGATGAAATTTTGATTGGTGTATCTTAATGCGCACGGATCGCCGAGATTGCGTTGCAGCAAGCCCGGCATGTCGCTCCGCATGCATGCCACCGCATCAAGTAGGCCAACTCAGTATTTGGAAGCCGTCCCGGCAAAGTCAAGTAAGACTTTCCATTTGCCGCTCTAGGTTTCTCGCTCGAATGTATCCAGCATGCGCTCTGGGGCAATTTCTACAGCGCGCTGATGACAAATGCGGATCAGCCTAGCCTGAACGAAATGTTCGACCTGGAGCGCTATGAGTGTGGATGCTCCATTACGATTTTTAGGCAACGGGAGAAGGAAGAATTATTCAATTAAAGGCTTGAAGCAGCGGGGATAGGACGGCATGGCTTTAGAGCGCGTAACAGAACCGTTTGATCTGGTTGAGAGTGATGAGGCTGGTCGCGAGGCTCGTGAAGGCCTCGTAGATGTCGCTGCGTCGCTCGTAGCGGACGGGTAGGCGGCGGAAGCGGTTGAACCACGCGTGGGTACGCTCGACGACCCAACGATGCCGACCGAGTTTCTCGCTGCTTTCGATACCCTTCCGCGCGATGCGCGGGACGATCCCCCGTGCCCGGCACTCCTGTCGGCGGGGTCGGGCATCGTAGGCCTTGTCGGCGTGCAGCTTGTCCGGACGGCGTCGCGGTCGCCCTCGTCGGCCACTCCGCAGAGGCGAAATGGCATCGAGGGTGGCCGCCATCATGACGGTGTCGTGTCGGTTGGCCCCGCTCAGGCAGAAGCCGAGCGGCGTGCCGCGCGCGTCGGTGACGAGGTGGCGCTTCGTGCCCGGCTTGCCGCGATCCGTCGGGTTCGGGCCGGTGGCAGAGCCCCTTTTTTGGCCGGGACAGACGCGCTGTCCAGGCTGGCCCGGCTCCAGTCGAGCTGACCGGCGTCGTGAAGTCGCCCCAGCAGCACCTGATGCAGGCGGTCCCAGACGCCCGCCGCCTGCCAGTCGCGCAGGCGGCGCCAACAGGTCATGCCCGAGCCACAGCCCATCTCAGCCGGCAGCATCTCCCAGGGCAATCCGGAGCGCAGCACAAACAGGATACCGGTGAGCGCCGCTCGGTGCTCGATGGGTCGTCGGCCACCCTACGGACGCGGCCGGGGAGGCGGAAGCAGCGGCGCGATCTCACGCCAGAGATCCTCGGGAAGAAGGGCGCGGGCCATGCCACACCAACGCACATCGACGGTTACGGTGCCGTTCTGTTAGGCGCTCTTAGCCACGCTAATTTAGCATCGCCCTTCAAAAATCGCGCCATCACCCCACCATCGCCTTGGGTCAAGAAAAATACGCCCTCAGTCATTTATGATTTATGATAACTTATAATTCTTGCTGGAACCTGCACACACGTAAATACGGGCGGCCACCGGAAAAATGCTGTTACACGACCCCTAGAATTCTAATGCCTCAAATACGCATAGTATTAGTCGTTTAATATACTGGCATGAGATACTCGTCGACTCCGTTCTATAAACTGAATGCCACGATTTAACCCTCCGCTCTCACTTGCCCAATTTGGATGACCATCCTGTGTATCTCAACTGGCTTATAATCAAACGGGGTTGAGAACGTGGAAATCGCAGTATTATCAGACCATCGTTCGCATGCAGTTCGCATCGCTGAAATGATCACACCAATCGCAGAATGCTATATTGTAGGAAGTGGGGAAAATTGGTCCGATTTCGACGACTTACGAGGCATCATCGCAGATTTTGAAATCACTCGCGCTGAATTCAAGCAATGTCTAGGTATCATGTCTCAGCGCTTCGGATTCAAGCAGACACCGCTGATTTACCTGACCCGAAGAAATAGTGACCAGATGCTCATCGAAGCATCTGCTTTTGGCGCAACAGCCTGTCTGTCAAGCCACCTTGAGACTAAAAACATAGTGACTGCTATTTTTAGCCTTATATGTCCAAACAAAACCCTGACTGAACTAATGGTTGAACGCCGCCTGTTCAGAGCCGGAATATTATTCAATAGCGTGATCCATGCAGGTAAATTCGATCCCCTACCGGTCGAAAATCTTGAGGCTGAAGTCGATCCTATTTTGCATGTCATTCGCGAAGCAGGAATTAAGAAATGGCTCGACCTACTGCATATACATGACGACATGACCGTAAGACATTGCTTGCATGTGTCTGGTCTTGTCGCGAATTTTGCCCTTTATCTTGGGTTTGCAAAAGAAGATACGAAGAACCTCGTTCGTGCAGCCCTACTGCACGATGTTGGAAAATCGAAGATTTCCAAAGACGTGTTAAATAAACCAGGTCAGCTTACCGCTCATGAATTGCGGGAAATTCGATCTCACCCAGCGGTGGGACATGAACTGTTGCTTTCCTCGGCGGTGAGTGATGCTACATCCCTCGACGTAACGCGTCATCACCACGAAATGCTGGATGGTACTGGCTACCCCGATGGATTGCGGGGTGACGAGATCAGTGACGCAGTTAGAATCGTGACGATATGCGATATCTACGCCGCGTTAACCGAAACTCGTCCCTATAGGAAAGCAATGGATCAAACAAAAGCCCTTCAGATATTGGTGGAGATGACCCCGCTAAAACTCGAACGAGCACTTGTGCGCGCATTTGAGTTATCTCTCGACAACGTTCACCCCCATTGAATCCATAAGGATCGTAAAATGCAACACACTCAGTCCAGTCATGCCAGATTTACATTAAAGTCTATCTTTTCGAGGCTTTCAGGTGTATCGGCAAAAGCGACAATACTAATCGTTTCAGCACTGTTTCTTGTTCTGATTGCGGCATCTTGCTACCTATATATGAGTCAGTCAGAAGAACTTGAAACAAGCATTGAGCAGAGGGCGAGAAATATTGGAAACGCGACCGCGTCAAATGTTGGCAATTGGCTAAAAGGCAAGTCCGACCTAGCAGAATTCGCGGCTCAACAAATTACAAAAGGAATTGATACACAAAAAATAGACAAGGTCTTGGGATCACCGGCGATGACTAAGTCCTTCATACTCAGCTCGTTTGGTGATGTTGACGGAAATTATACAAAAATCCCCAAAGGCCCAATTAGCCCAGGATACGATGCACGCGAAAGACCTTGGTATAAGGCCGGAGCTCAGACGAAAAGCTTTGCACTGACGGAACCATATTTAGGTGCGAGTACGCAAACAATGACCATCACGATCTCCGCACCCGTCTTTGACGATGCGAAGAAGCTTTTCGGGGTTGTGGGAAACGATTTCGACGTGGTTGCGCTCTCTAAGATGATCAACGAAGTTGAAATTGGCGGATTTGGGTATGCCTATCTAGTTTCAGCGTCCGGAAATATCCTCGTTCATTCCAAGCAGAGCTTGCTCGGCAAGAATATGTCTTATTTAATTTCTGGGGATCTACCTCCGATTACGCCAGTATTTACCGAGGTATCCGAAGACGGCCGGCCGACGTTGATGACTTTTGTACGAGTTCCGAACCTGCCCCCATCAATGGAATGGTACGTGGCGTTGTCGATCGACCAACAAAAGGCTTTCGCCCCCGTCAAGCGACTGCAGCTCATGATGATTGCTGGCACATTCGGCACGCTAGCTGTCATCGCATTCATAGTAAGTCAGCTAATGGCTCGCACCGTCGCCCGTCCGCTTAAAGGCTTGGTCAACGTTCTGGAACGCATGTCCGCAGGCGAAATAGATACAAGCATCGAAGCTACAGATCGGAGCGACGAAATTGGAGCAGTTGGACGGGCCGTAGAAGCGATTAAGAAGATGGTCGAACAAAAGGCCGCGGATGTGGCCGAGCGAGACCGCATTGCAAAGGAAGAAGCGCTACTTGAGCGAAAGCGTACAATGATGGAGATGGCAGATAATTTTGAAAAAACCTTTAGTACTGTTGTAGGAATTGTTGCTTCGTCTGCTACAGAGTTACAAGCCACCGCTCAGACCATGACGGCTACGGCGGGTCAAACATCAGATCGGTCTTTGACAGTGGCTGCAGCAGCGGAGCAGGCAGCGGTTAATGTGAATACTGTCGCAGCTGCGGCCGAAGAGTTGGGTTCTTCTGTCCAGGAAATTGGCCGTCAAGTCCATAGCTCGGCGGATCTCGCGCAGCGCGCGGTTGCTGAAGCGAACCATACAGGCCAACTCGTTGAGGAGTTGAGCGGTAGCGTAATGCGGATTGATGCGGTCGTTGATATGATTTCATCAATCGCAAGCCAAACGAATCTTTTAGCACTCAATGCGACAATTGAGGCTGCGCGCGCAGGTGATGCTGGCCGAGGGTTTGCTGTTGTTGCAGCAGAGGTCAAGGAACTTGCTAATCAGACAGCTCAGGCAACTAAGGAAATTTCAGCGCAGATCGCCGGCGTTCAGGGATCGACCGAACAGACAGTTAGAGCCATTGGCATTATTGAGGCTCGTCTGAGGGAAATGAATGACGTAGCGACCGCAATCGCCTCCGCGGTTGAAGAGCAAGGAGCTGCAACCCAGGAAATCGTGCGAAACGTTGCTGAGGCTGCACATGGGACGAGCGAGGTAACAGGTAACATTTCAGGAATTGCTGGTGCGGCAGAAGAAACAGGTGCCGCAGCTTCTCAAGTACTTTCCGCGGCATCCGAGCTTTCTCAGCACTCGGAGTACTTGTCCCTAGAGGTTTCACGCTTCCTCAAAAACGTCAGAGCTGCGTAGAAGATCGCGACTGGATGCCAAATAATAGACGGGAGGCTACATTTTGGCCTCCCGCACTCGCCGTCGGATTCGGGCTAATGGTCTCGCTGCGCCTATCCCCATAAGGCGTAGATCGTTTTGCGTCTGATCCCCAAGGCGCCTTTCGACCCTTCTCGTGCGAAGCCGTTCTGCTTGCTCAAAATCGCTGTCTTGAACATAGCTGCCTCGCGGCTGATCGCATGCGTGCACCTTTCATGGGCGCTTAGCAGCACAATGCGGGCGTCCTATGGCCCTCGGGGCCGTATTTACGCTTCGTGACGCGGACCTCAAGCCAAAGGCGAACGTCGCCCCGAGGCGCTCGAGCTATAGCGGCGTCCAATCGTCATGAATCGGTTGGGGTTTCGAGAGCGGCGCGGCTGTGATTTGATATCCGGCTTTTCGAGGTGAAGAGCCGGATGCCCTCTGCCCTGTCAGCCGATCTGAGTGAGCGCGTTGTAGTGGCGATCGAGGCACGAGCCTCACGCCGGGAAGCCGCCAGACGGTTCGAGGTCAGTCCCGCCAGCGCAGTGCGGTGGCACAGAGCCTTCGTGCGGGAAGGACGCACACGGGCCAAGCCAATGAGTGGTGATCAGCGCTCGCATATCATCGAGACCCAGGCCGACCTGATCCGTCAGACCTATGAGGCTAAACCCGAACTGTTCCTGAGCGAGTTGCGCCCGACTGGCCATCCGCGGCCTGCGGGTCGGGACGAGCACCTTGTCCCGCTTCTTCAAGCGCCACGGCATCCCTCGAAAAAAACACCGGCCACGCCGCCGAGCAGGATCGGGAGGACGTGAAGGCGGCGCGCTTGGCTTGGTTCGAGGGTCAGCCCGACCTCGATCCGGACAGGTGTAAAGGGCGGACCAATTCCAGGCCGCTGCGGCGGAGTAAAACCAGGCCAGTGGCGGTCGGCCGCTTGAACGATGAAGGGGCCCGATCGGGCCCCTTCA
>NZ_LMME01000021.1:0-21617 GCF_001422125.1 Methylobacterium sp. Leaf85
ACCCGACTCCGCCAGGACCTTCGTGATCGCCGCCGTCAGCGACGTCTTGCCGTGGTCGACGTGACCGATCGTGCCGATGTTGCAGTGCGGCTTGGTGCGGGCAAACTTCTCTTTGGCCATCGTAGCCTCCGTAATCTCAGTGTTTCAGGTGATGCTGCTGCGGTCCGGAAAAGGCGGGAAGCCTTAAGCGTACTTCGCGACGACCTTCTCGGCCTCGCCGCGCGGCACCTCTTCGTAATGGTCGAATTGCATCGTGAAGTTCGCGCGGCCCTGGGAGAAGGACCGCAGCTGGTTCACGTAGCCGAACATGTTGGCCAGCGGCACCATCGCGTTGATGACGTTCGCATTGCCGCGCATGTCCTGGCCCTGGATCTGGCCACGGCGGGAATTCAGATCGCCGATCACCGAGCCGGTATACTCCTCCGGCGAGACGACCTCGACCTTCATGACCGGCTCGAGCAGGACCGATCCGCCCTTCTGGAGGGCTTCACGGAGCGCCGCACGGGAGGCGATTTCGAAGGCCAGGGCCGACGAGTCGACATCGTGATAGGCGCCGTCGATCAGCTCGACCTTGATGTCCACCACCGGGAAGCCGGCGAGGATACCGGCACCGAGCACCGAGTTGAGGCCCTTTTCGACGCCCGGGATATACTCCTTGGGCACCGTGCCGCCGATGATCTTCGAGGAGAACTCGAAGCCCTTGCCCGGCTCGTTCGGCTCGACCACGAATTTCACCCGAGCGAACTGACCGGTACCGCCGGTCTGCTTCTTGTGGGTGTAGTCGATCTCGGTGCGCTTCGTGAGCTTCTCACGATACGCCACCTGCGGCTGGCCGATATTCGCGTCGACCATGTAGGTGCGGCGCAGGATGTCGACCTTGATGTCGAGATGGAGTTCGCCCATCCCGCGAAGGATGGTCTGGCCCGATTCCTGGTCCGTGGAGACGCGGAACGAAGGATCCTCAGCGGCGAGCTTGGCGAGAGCGATGCCGAGCTTCTCCTGATCGGCCTTGGACTTCGGCTCGACCGCGATCTCGATGACGGGCTCGGGGAACTCCATCTTCTCGAGGATGACGGCGTCCTTCGGGTCGCACAGCGTATCGCCGGTACGAGTTTCCTTGAGACCAGCCAGAGCCACGATGTCGCCGGTGAAGGCTTCCTTCACGTCTTCGCGGTTGTTGGCGTGCATGAGAAGCATGCGGCCGACACGCTCTTTCTTGTCGCGCGACGAGTTGATGACGTTGGCGCCGGATTCGACCTTACCCGAGTAGACACGGCAGAACGTGATCGTGCCGACATGCGGGTCGTCCATGATCTTGAACGCCAGCATCGAGAAGGGATCGCTGTCGGACGGATGACGAACGGTCTCTTCCTCGGTCTTGAAGTCGAGGCCCTTGATCTCGCCGCGATCGGCGGGAGACGGCAGGTAATCGACGACGGCGTCGAGCAGGGGCTGAACGCCCTTGTTCTTGAACGCCGAACCGCAGAGCACGGGGTGGAAGGCGCGACGCTGGACGGCCGTGCGCACGAGGCGATGCATCGTCTCGGCATCCGGCTCGACACCGTCGAGATAGGCCGACATGGCATCGTCATCCATCTCGACGCAGGCTTCGACGAGCTTGATCCGGTATTCGGCAGCCTGATCGGCGAGGTCGGCCGGGATCTCGGTCTCCGAGAAATCGGCGCCGAGCTTCTCGGACGTCCAGACGATGGCCTTCATCTTGATCAGGTCGATGACGCCCTTGAAGGTCGTCTCGGCGCCGATCGGCAGCTGCAGGCAAACGGGCTTGCCGGCGACGCGGTCGATGATGTCGGCGACGCATTTGAAGAAGTCGGCGCCGATCTTGTCCATCTTGTTGACGAACACGACGCGCGGGACGTCGTACTTGTCGGCCTGACGCCAGACGGTCTCGGTCTGGGGCTCGACGCCCTGGTTGCCGTCGAGCACGCAGACGGCGCCGTCGAGGACGCGCAGCGAGCGCTCCACTTCGATGGTGAAGTCTACGTGGCCGGGGGTGTCGATGATGTTCAGGCGCTTGTCGCGCCAGAAGCAGGTGGTCGCGGCGGAGGTGATCGTGATGCCACGCTCCTGCTCCTGCGTCATCCAATCCATCGTCGCGGCGCCGTCATGGACTTCGCCGATCTTATGGGACTTGCCGGTGTAGTAGAGGATCCGCTCAGTGGTCGTAGTTTTTCCAGCATCAATGTGAGCCATGATGCCGAAATTACGGTAGTCCTCGATCGCATGCGTGCGGGGCATCGGATTGCTCCTGAAAGGGTCCGGGGCCGCTTACCAGCGGTAGTGCGAGAAGGCGCGGTTGGCTTCAGCCATCCGGTGCGTGTCTTCCCGCTTCTTGACCGCGTTGCCACGGTTGTTCGCGGCATCGAGGAGTTCGGCCGAGAGGCGCTCGACCATGGTGCGGTCGTTGCGGCCACGGGCGGCCTGGATGAGCCAGCGGATCGCCAGAGCCTGACGACGCTCGGTGCGAACCTCGACGGGGACCTGGTAGGTCGCGCCGCCGACGCGACGGGACCGCACTTCGATCGCCGGAGCGACGTTCTCGAGAGCGGCGCGGAACACCTCGATCGGGTTCGCACGGGCGCGGTTCTCGACGATGTCGAACGCGCCGTAGACGATACCTTCGGCGATCGACTTCTTGCCCTCGTACATGATGGAATTCATGAACTTGGTGAGCACGATGTCGCCGTACTTGGCGTCCGGGATGATCTCACGCTTTTCAGCAGAATGGCGGCGGGACATCGCTCGCTCCGTCTATAAATCAAGGTCTTGAAACCACCCCGCGCAGGCCGCCTGAACCTCATGGAGGTCGGCGACATCCTTACGGGATGAGCGAAATTCTTACTTCGGGCGCTTGGCGCCGTACTTGGAGCGGCGCTGCTTACGACCCTTGACGCCCTGCGTGTCGAGCACGCCGCGCAGGATGTGGTAGCGAACACCGGGAAGATCCTTCACGCGGCCGCCGCGGATCATGACCACGGAGTGCTCTTGAAGGTTGTGACCTTCACCGGGGATGTACCCGATGACTTCGAAACCGTTGGTCAGACGGACCTTGGCGACCTTACGGAGAGCCGAGTTCGGCTTCTTCGGCGTCGTCGTGTAGACGCGGGTGCAAACGCCACGCTTCTGCGGGCAGGCGTCGAGCGCCGGCACTTTGTTGCGGCTCTTCTGCGCCTTACGCGGCTGCGCGATCAGCTGGTTGATCGTCGGCATACTCTGCCCTCTTCATTCGGACCGCTGAGACGCGATCCCATGTTCGGCTTCACGAGGCAGCCTGTCTCCAGGCTGTCGCGGATCTCGATAAGAAGATCCGCAAAACGAATATGCGCCATGGATCGGTGAGGACCCGTGGCGCGTGTTCGGCAGAGGATCACGCCTTTCAGCGCGCTCGTACCTACTGATCTGACAAGGACGTCAGTCGATGTGAGTGCCGGAACCGGATTAGCGATTGTCTCTCGGCCCGAGGGTCGCGACTCGCTATGTCCTGCTGTTGTGCCGGAGTGGCGTGCTTCTATGCGGGGGATGGCGGAACGTCAATCCCGAAGCACGATAAAGTTTGGTCCGACCGGCGGTTAACGCCCGATTATTGGCCCGCTGAGGAGTCGGGCGCCCGGTAGAAGCGATGGATGGCAGGTTCGCCCCATCGGATCAAGGTCATGAGCACGGACCGGAGGGCGGCGGTGATTGCGATTCGCTGCGAATTCCCGTCGGGAGATTGATCCCGTCTTTGCCTCGCCAGAGTGGTTTCGCGCAACGAAAAAGGGCGGCCATCGCTGGCCGCCCCTTCGGTCTTTCCGAACGCTGTCGTCGAGGATCACTCGGCGGCAGGCGGCAATTCGCTGAGGGGCTGGGCGCCGCTCTCCGCTGCCTTCTGCTGCAGGATCATGGCGTCGCGACGCCGCGCCACGGCGCGGATGTCGGCTGCCATCGACCCGGTGCCCGCCGGAATGAGCGAGCCGACGATGACGTTCTCCTTCAAGCCCTCGAGATGGTCGACCTTGCCGTTGACGGCCGCCTCGGTGAGGACGCGGGTGGTTTCCTGGAACGAGGCCGCCGAGATGAACGACTTCGTCTGCAGGGACGCCTTGGTGATGCCCAGCAGCACCGGCACGCCCACCACGGCCTTCTTGTTCTCGGCGAGCAGCTTCTCGTTGATGTCCGCGAGTTCCGTCCGGTCGATCTGGTCGCCCGTCAGGATCTCCGAATCGCCGCCATCGGTGATTTCCACCTTCTGCAGCATCTGACGGACGATCACCTCGATGTGCTTGTCGTTGATGGACACGCCCTGGAGCCGGTAGACCTCCTGGATCTCGTTGACGAGGTAAGCAGCGAGCTCCTCCACGCCCTTGATCGCGAGGATGTCGTGCGGCGCCGGGTTGCCGTCGACGATGTAGTCGCCGAGCTCCACGACGTCGCCGTCCTGGAGGTGGATGTGCTTGCCCTTCGGGATCAGGTACTCGACCGCATCCGAACCGTCATGCGGCGTCAGCGTCAGACGACGCTTGTTCTTGTAGTCGCGCCCGAACTGGATCGTGCCCGACTTCTCCGCGATGATCGCCGCGTCCTTCGGACGACGGGCCTCGAACAGCTCCGCCACCCGCGGAAGACCGCCGGTGATGTCGCGGGTCTTGGCCGAGTCGGTGGAGACACGGGCGAGGATGTCGCCGGCCTTCACCGTGCCGCCCGGGTCGTAGCCGATGATGGCGTCGACCGGGAGGAAGTAGCGGGCGTCCGAGCCGCGCGGCAGCTTCATCGGCTTGCCGTCCTGGTCGAGGACCAGCATGGCCGGCTTGAGGTCGGCCGTGCGGGCCGTACCACGCCAGTCGATGACGACGCGCTTGGCGATGCCGGTCGACTCGTCGGTGGTCTCGGTGATCGACTGACCGTCGATCAGATCCTCGTAGGCTACGATACCGTCGGTCTCGGTGATGATCGGACGGGTATAGGGGTCCCACTCGGCGATGCGCTGGCCGCGCTTGACGGTGTCGCCTTCGTCCACCCGCAGGCGTGCGCCGTATTGCAGGCGGTGGACCGCACGTTCCGCTCCATCGGTGCCGACGATGACCACCGCCACGTTACGACCGGTGGCGATGAGATCGCCGTCGGTGTTGCGCGCGAGCGCCCGGTTGCGGATCTTGATCGTGCCTTCGAAGCTCGACTCGATGAAGGACGAATCCGCGATCTGCGCCGCGCCGCCGATGTGGAAGGTACGCATGGTGAGCTGGGTGCCCGGCTCGCCGATGGACTGCGCCGCGATGACGCCGACCGCCTCGCCCATGTTGACGGGCGTTCCACGGGCGAGATCGCGCCCGTAGCAGGTGGCGCAGACGCCGCTCTTGGTGGCGCAGACGAGCACCGAGCGGATCTTCACCTCTTGTATGCCGGCCGCCTGGATGGCGGGCAGGTGCTTCTCCTCGATCGTCTCGTTGGTCTTGACGATGACCGTACCGTCCTGAGCCACGAGATCTTCGGCCGTGGCGCGGCCGAGGATGCGGATCGACAGCGGAGCCACGACCTGGCCCGCATCGACGATGGCGCGCATCTTGATGCCGTTGGTGGTGCCGCAATCGACCTCACGGATGACGGCGTCCTGTGCCACGTCGACGAGACGGCGGGTCAGGTAGCCGGAATTCGCGGTCTTCAAGGCGGTGTCGGCAAGGCCCTTACGGGCTCCGTGCGTCGAGTTGAAGTACTCGAGAACGTCCAGGCCTTCCTTGAAGTTCGAGATGATCGGGGTCTCGATGATCTCGCCCGAGGGCTTGGCCATGAGTCCGCGCATCGCGGCGAGCTGCTTCATCTGCGCCGGCGAACCACGGGCACCGGAATGGCTCATCATGTAGATCGAGTTGATCTGCTTGTCGGCGCCGTTCTCGTCCTTCTGCACGGTGGAAATGCGCAGCATCATCTCGGCGGCGAGCTTGTCCGAGCACTTGGCCCAGGCATCCACCACCTTGTTGTACTTCTCGCCCTGCGTGATCAGGCCGTCGTTGTACTGCTGCTCGTAGTCCTTCACCAGCGCGCGGGTGTCGTCCACGATCGGCCACTTGTTGTCCGGCACCACCATGTCGTCCTTGCCGAACGAGATGCCGGCCTTGAACGCGTGGTTGAAGCCCAGCGCCATGATGCGGTCACAGAAGATCACCGACTCCTTCTGACCGCAGTGGCGGTAGACGGTGTCGATCATCGCGGAGATCTCCTTCTTCGTCATCAGCTTGTTGACGACGTCGTAGGGGACCTTCTTGTGCAGCGGCAGGGCAGTGGACAGGATCACGCGGCCGGGCGTGGTGTCGTAGGTCTGGGTCAGCGGCTCGCCATCGGGGCCGATGCCGTTCCACCGCCAGCGGATCTTCGAGTGCAGCTTCACGGTGTTGGCCGCGAGGGCGTGCTCGAGCTCGCCGATGGTGCCGAAGACACCCTGCATCGGGTTCTTCTTGTTGGTCGGGTCGAAGGCGCCGATGGCGCCCTCGGCGACGATCGACAGGTAGTACAGGCCGAGCACGATATCCTGCGACGGCACGATGATCGGCTGACCGTTGGCCGGGTGCAGGATGTTGTTCGTCGACATCATCAGCACGCGCGCTTCGAGCTGGGCTTCCAGCGAGAGCGGGACGTGGACGGCCATCTGGTCGCCGTCGAAGTCGGCGTTGAAGGCCGCGCAGACGAGCGGGTGAAGCTGGATCGCCTTACCTTCGATCAGCTTCGGCTCGAACGCCTGGATGCCGAGGCGGTGGAGCGTCGGCGCACGGTTGAGCATCACCGGGTGCTCGCGGATCACCTCGTCGAGGATATCCCAGACTTCGGGCTTCTCCTTCTCGACGAGCTTCTTGGCCTGCTTGACGGTGGCGGAGAAACCCTTGGCGTCGAGGCGTGCGTAGATGAAGGGCTTGAACAACTCCAAGGCCATCTTCTTCGGCAGGCCGCACTGATGCAGCTTCAGCTCCGGGCCCACCACGATCACCGAGCGGCCGGAATAGTCGACGCGCTTGCCGAGCAGGTTCTGGCGGAAGCGGCCCTGCTTGCCCTTGAGCATGTCGGCGAGGGACTTCAACGGACGCTTGTTGGCACCCGTGATGACGCGGCCTCGGCGGCCGTTGTCGAACAGCGCGTCCACCGCTTCCTGAAGCATGCGCTTCTCGTTGCGGATGATGATGTCTGGCGCGCGCAGTTCGATCAGCCGCTTCAGGCGGTTGTTACGGTTGATGACGCGGCGGTAGAGGTCGTTCAGATCGGACGTGGCGAAGCGGCCGCCGTCCAGGGGGACGAGCGGGCGAAGGTCCGGCGGGATCACCGGAACCACGGTGAGGATCATCCATTCGGGCTTGTTGCCCGACATCTGGAAGGCCTCGATGATCTTCAGGCGCTTGAGGAGCTTCTTGGGCTTCAACTCGGAGGTCGTTGTGGCGATCTCCTCGCGGAGCGAGTTCGCGATCCCGTCGAGGTCGAGCTCCTGCAGAATGCGCCGGATGGCCTCGGCGCCGATCATGGCGGTGAAGCTATCCTCGCCGTACTCCTCCTGGGCGCGCAGGTACTCTTCCTCGGAGAGGAGCTGACGCTCCTTGAGGGGGGTGAGGCCCGGCTCGATGACGCAGTAGGATTCGAAGTAGAGGATGCGCTCGAGGTCCTTGAGCGCCATGTCGAGCAGCAGGCCGATGCGGCTCGGCAGCGACTTCAGAAACCAGATATGGGCGACGGGGGCGGCGAGCTCGATATGCCCCATGCGGTCGCGCCGAACGCGCGCGAGGGTGACTTCGACGCCGCACTTCTCACAGATGACGCCCTTGTACTTCATGCGCTTGTACTTGCCGCACAAGCACTCGTAATCCTTGATCGGGCCAAAGATGCGCGCGCAGAACAGGCCGTCGCGCTCGGGCTTGAACGTGCGGTAGTTGATCGTCTCGGGCTTCTTGATCTCGCCGAAGGACCACGAGAGGATCTTCTCGGGGCTCGAGATCGAAATCTTGATCTGGTCGAAGCTCTGGGGCTGAGCCTGCTGGTTGAAAAGATTCATGACCTCTTGGTTCATGGATCGACTCCTGCTGACGGGGCGCACCCTCCGCCGAGGGGCTACCGCGTGCTGAAAACGTGAGGTCGGCGCAGTGACCGGTCGGGTCGCCGCTGGCCGTCGTCCCGGGAGGCGCTTCCCCTCCCCGCTCGGACCGCGCCGGCGAGGTGCCGGCGCGGGAGCGTGTGGTGTGGTCTTACTCGGCCGCCTCGGCGGGCGGGTCGAGCTGGTCGTTCGCGAGCTTCTTCGAGGAGGTGAGCTCCACGTTGAGGCCGAGCGAGCGCATCTCCTTGACGAGCACGTTGAAGGACTCGGGGATGCCGGCCTCGAAGGTATCGTCGCCGCGGACGATGGCCTCGTAGACCTTGGTGCGGCCGGCGACGTCGTCCGACTTCACCGTGAGCATCTCCTGCAGCGTGTAGGCCGCGCCGTAGGCTTCCAGTGCCCAGACCTCCATCTCGCCGAAGCGCTGGCCGCCGAACTGCGCCTTTCCGCCCAGCGGCTGCTGGGTGACCAGGGAGTACGGACCGATAGACCGTGCGTGGATTTTGTCGTCCACGAGGTGGTGGAGCTTCAGCATGTAGATGTAGCCCATCGTCACCTTGCGGTCGAAAGGCTCGCCCGTGCGCCCGTCGTAGAGCGTCGACTGCGCCGAACGGTCGAGCCCGGCCAACTCCAGCATCGTCTCGATGTCGGCTTCCTTGGCGCCGTTGAACACCGGAGTGGCCATCGGCACGCCGCGGCGGACGTTGTTGGCCGCCTCCGCCATGTCGTCGTCCGAGAGGCCCTCCAGTTCCGACGGCGAGTAGATCGCCTCCATCTCCGCCTTGAGGGGCGCGATGTCGTTGCTGCGGAGATAGGCGTCCACGGCGAGCCCGACCTTGCGGCCGAGACCGGCGGCAGCCCAGCCCAGATGGGTCTCGAGGATCTGACCGACGTTCATGCGCGACGGCACGCCGAGCGGGTTGAGCACGATGTCGGCATGCGTCCCGTCTTCAAGGAACGGCATGTCCTCGATCGGCACGATCCGCGACACGACGCCCTTGTTGCCGTGACGGCCGGCCATCTTGTCGCCCGGCTGGATCTTGCGCTTCACGGCGACGAAGACCTTGACCATCTTCATGACGCCGGGGGGCAACTCGTCGCCGCGCTGCAGCTTCTCGACCTTGTCGAGGAAGCGCTGCTCGAGGCGCTTCTTCGACTCGTCGTACTGCTTCTGCATCGCTTCCATCTCGGTCATGAGACGGTCTTCGACGACGGCGAACTGCCACCATTGCGAGCGCGGGTACTCGTTCAGGAGTTCACGGCTGAGCGTGGTCTCCTTCTTGAAGCCCTTCGGACCGGCGATCGGCGACTGGCCGATCAGGACGCCGGCAAGGCGGGCATAGGTGTTGCGGTCGAGGATCGCCTGTTCGTCGTCACGATCCTTGGCGAGACGCTCGATCTCCTCGCGCTCGATGGCCTGGGCGCGCTCGTCCTTGTCGACGCCGTGGCGGTTGAACACCCGGACTTCGACGATGGTGCCGGTGACGCCCGGGGGAACCCGGAGCGAGGTGTCGCGGACGTCCGAGGCCTTCTCGCCGAAGATGGCGCGGAGAAGCTTCTCTTCCGGCGTCATCGGGCTCTCGCCCTTCGGGGTGATCTTGCCGCAGAGGATGTCGCCCGCGTGGACCTCGGCACCGATATAGACGATGCCGGCCTCGTCGAGGTTCTTCAGCGCCTCTTCCGAGACGTTGGGGATGTCGCGGGTGATTTCCTCCGGACCGAGCTTGGTGTCTCGGGCCATCACCTCGAATTCCTCGATATGGATCGAGGTGAACACGTCATCCTTCACGATCCGCTCGGAGAGCAGGATCGAGTCCTCGAAGTTGTAGCCGTTCCACGGCATGAACGCGACGAGCACGTTCCGGCCGAGCGCCAGCTCGCCGAACTCCGTCGACGGACCATCGGCGATGATCTCGCCCTTCTTCACCTGCTCGCCCACGCGGACCAGCGGCTTCTGCGTGATGCAGGTCGACTGGTTGGAGCGCTGGAACTTCTGCAGGCGGTAGATGTCGACGCCGGGCTTGTTGGCATCGGCCTCTTCGGTGGCGCGGATGACGATACGGGTCGCATCCACCTGGTCGACGATGCCGGAGCGGCGCGCCGCGATGGCGGCACCCGAATCGCGGGCGACCACGGCTTCCATGCCGGTACCGACGAACGGCGCGTCGGCGCGAACCAGCGGCACCGCCTGGCGCTGCATGTTCGAACCCATCAGGGCGCGGTTCGCGTCGTCGTTCTCGAGGAACGGGATGAGGGCCGCGGCCACCGAGACGAGCTGCTTCGGCGACACGTCCATGAGGTCGACGCGGTCGGGCGGCACGACGATGACGTCGCCGGCCCGACGGCAGACCACGAGGTCTTCCGTCAGCTTGAAGCTCTCGTCCATCTGGGCGTTGGCCTGGGCGACGTAGTACTTCGCCTCTTCCATCGCCGAGAGGTAGGAGACCTCCTTCGTCACCACGCCGTCCTTCACGCGACGGAACGGGGTCTCGATGAAGCCGTACTTGTTCACCCGCGCGAAGGTTGCGAGCGAGTTGATGAGACCGATGTTCGGGCCTTCCGGCGTCTCGATCGGGCAGATGCGGCCGTAATGGGTCGGGTGCACGTCGCGCACCTCGAAGCCGGCGCGCTCACGTGTGAGACCGCCAGGGCCAAGCGCCGAGAGGCGACGCTTATGCGTCACTTCCGAGAGCGGATTGGTCTGATCCATGAACTGCGACAGCTGCGACGAGCCGAAGAACTCACGCACCGCGGCCGCGGCGGGCTTCGCGTTGATGAGGTCCTGCGGCATGACCGTGTCGATATCGACCGAGGACATGCGCTCCTTGATGGCGCGCTCCATGCGCAGGAGACCCAGGCGGTACTGGTTCTCCATGAGCTCGCCCACCGAACGCACACGGCGGTTGCCGAGGTGATCGATGTCGTCGATCTCGCCCTTGCCGTCGCGCAGGTCCACCAGCGCCTTGACGACCGCGAGCATGTCCTCGCGGCGCAGGGTGCGCACGGTGTCCTCGGCGTCGAGGTCGAGGCGCATGTTCATCTTCACACGGCCGACCGCCGAGAGATCGTAGCGCTCGGAATCGAAGAACAGCGAGTGGAACATCGCCTCGGCGGTGTCGAGCGTCGGCGGCTCGCCGGGACGCATGACTCGGTAGATGTCGAACAGCGCGCCTTCGCGGGACGAGTTCTTGTCCACGGCGAGGGTATTGCGGATGTAGGGACCGACATTGACGTGGTCGATGTCGAGCACGGGGAGCTCGGACACGCCGACCTCTTCCAGGCTCTTGAGGAGCTTGTCGGAAATCTCGTCGCCGGCCTCGGCCCAGATCTCACCGGTCTTCGGGTTGACGAGATCCTCGGCGATGTACTGGCCGATCAGGTCCTCGTCGGTGGCCTTAAGGAACTGAACGCCGCGCTCGCTGATCTGGCGGGCGTTGCGGGCGTTGAGCTTCTTGCCGGCCTCGAGCACGACCTCGCCGGAATCGGCGTCGACCAGGTCGACGGATGCCTTGAAGCCCTTGAGACGGTCGGCATCGAACGGAACCCGCCATTCGGCGCCGTCGCGGTCGTAGATGACGCGGTTGTAGAAGGTGGAGAGGATCTCTTCACCGTCGAGGCCGAGCGCGAACAGCAGCGAGGTCGCCGGCAGCTTGCGCTTCCGGTCGATACGCACGTGCACGATGTCCTTGGCGTCGAACTCGACGTCGAGCCAGGAGCCGCGATACGGGATGATGCGGGCGGCGAACAGGAGCTTGCCCGACGAGTGGGTCTTGCCCTTGTCGTGATCGAAGAACACGCCCGGCGAACGGTGCATCTGCGAGACGATGACGCGCTCGGTGCCGTTGACGATGAAGGTGCCGTTCTCCGTCATCAGGGGCATGTCGCCCATGTAGACGTCCTGCTCCTTGATGTCCTTGACGGACTTCGCCCCGGTATCGGGGTCGACATCGAACACGATGAGGCGCAGCGTCACCTTGAGCGGAGCCGCGAAGGTGATGCCGCGCTGGCGACACTCGTCGACGTCGTATTTCGGCTGTTCGAACGTGTACTTGACGAATTCGAGGAGCGCGGTCGCCGAGAAATCGGAGATCGGGAAGACCGATTTGAACACGGTCTGCAGGCCTTCGTCGCCCCGTCCGCCTTCCGGCTCGTCCATCATCAGGAATTGGTCGTAGGATGCCTTCTGAACCTCGATGAGGTTCGGCATCTCGGCGACTTCCTTGATCTTGCCGAAGAATTTGCGAATGCGCTTGCGACCGACCAGCGTGTTGGCCATGGGTGACCTCGCTCCTACGTCCCGCGTACCGGGTGCCCGGGGAAGGCTTTATGCCTCCCGCGACCAGGCGATGAACCCGTCCCGCCGGACCAAGCCCACCCGAAATGAAATGCCGCCGGTCCGTTCCAGGACCGCCCGGTCGCCTGAAGCGACCTTAGCCCACGGGTCGGAGACCCGCGGGCGTCGGTGCCGGCCGGCCCCGATGGGACCGACCGGAAGTGACGGGCCTGATTTGGCCCATCGGCAACTTACTTGAGCTCGACCTTGGCGCCGGCCTTCTCGAGCTGGGCCTTGAGCTTCTCGGCCTCTTCCTTGTTGACGGACTCCTTGACAGCCTTCGGAGCGCCCTCGACGAGGTCCTTGGCTTCCTTGAGGCCGAGGCCGGTGATCGCGCGGACCTCCTTGATGACCTCGATCTTCTTGTCGCCGGCGGCGGTCAGGAGAACCGTGAACTCGGTCTGCTCCTCGACGACGGCGGCCGGGCCAGCGGCCGGACCGGCGACGGCGACGGCAGCAGCGGCGGAGACGCCCCACTTCTCTTCGAGGAGCTTGGCGAGGTCGGCGGCTTCGAGAACGGTCAGCGAGGACAGGTCGTCGACGAGCTTGGCAAGATCAGCCATTGTATTCTTCCTTTGGATATCGGTTTGAACGGATGGTTTGTAAAGGACGAGGCGGCGTCAGGCCGCTTCGTCCTGAGCCGCGTCCTTGGTGGCATAGGCTCCGAACACGCGAGCCAGCTTGGCAGCCGGAGCGTTGACGACCTGAGCGATCTTGGTCGCGGGAGCCTGGATGAGGCCCACGATCTTGCCGCGCAGTTCGTCGAGGGACGGGAGCGACGCGAGCGCCTTCACACCGTCCGGGTTCAGAGCGGTCGTTCCCATGGCGCCGCCGAGGATCACGAGCTTGTCGTTACCCTTGGCGAAATCCACCGCAACCTTCGCAGCCGCGACCGGATCGCTCGAATAGGCGAGCAGGGTCGGACCCTTCAGGAGGGGCTTGATGGAGGCGACGTCCGTGCCATCGAGAGCGATGTTGGCGATGCGGTTCTTGGTGACCTTCACGGTGGCACCGGCCAGCTTCATCTGCGCGCGCAGCTTCTGCATCTCGGCGACCGTGAGGCCTTTGTAGTGGGCCACGACGACGACAGACGTGTTCGCAAACACGCCGTTGAGCGTCGAGACGAGATCAGCTTTGGCTGTCCTGTCCACTGGGGCTCTCTCCGGTTGGCGGGTCCCTCTCGGGGAGGGGCCGCCGGTTGCACATGCCGCCCGGAACGGAACTCGGCTCAGCGAGAAGCCGGAACGTCCTGGACGACGCTTCACGGCCCTGTCCCCTGACATCCTCCGGAACGGTGGACGGCACGGGCGAGATGGTTCAAACCGATACCTGACTGCGCCGCGAATCGCGGTGCCGAGAGGGTCTTGAATTCGGTCTTCCCCGTCTGTGCAGGCTGGGGAATTAAGCCGGTTGCCCGGCGCCTGCAGTCTCGGACAGGACATGGCCGGACGAGGCTTGAAGGGGCTGTTCGCCCCTCAAAGCCTTCCGGCCATTATCGTCTGGTCGCCCAGACGAATTCGCATGTCGGATATCGACCGATTGGTCGAATCCTTTCAAAGTGTGAAAAACGTTGAGCGGGGTCTATAGGCCCTAGCAAGCGCCCTGCCAAGTGCCCCAGGTGAAGAAATCCGCCGTGCTTGTACGATTTTGATTGACGGGATTTCCTCCCGCCTCTGCGGCGGGAGGAACTTGGGGCGCTGAGGTAAGTCCCTACGTCGGCAGGAACTTACGCGCGGCCTGCCACCAGGGCGTGCGGGCATTTTCCAGCTTCTGATCGGCCTTGGCCGCGTAGAAGGAGGCGTTGTGTTCGCCGCGTAGGGCCTCGCGGGTGAAGCGGATCAGGTGGTGGGCGACGAAGCCCATGTTGAAGACCGCCTCGATCTGTCCGCGCTTCAGGGCATGGCCCGCCGCGCGCCAGAACACGCCCCGGTAATCCGACAGGATTCCCACGCGCAGGGCGATGTTGAAACCGAGCACGAGGCCGCGACGGAGATTGGTCCGCGTCAGCTTGCCCCTGGTGGGCGTCTTGATCCGGTGCGGATAGGTCCGCTCCACCTGATAGCGGAAGCGCGCGAACAGGTTCTCCGGCTCGTAGGCATGGGCGATGGCCCGGCGCCAGCTCGCCACCACGTCGTCGTGCGGGCGCTTGAACAGGACGTTGGATTCCAGCGCCGCGTCGTGGGTGAGGCGCCCCTCGCGGGTCAGCCTATCCCAGAGCGGCGTCTTCGGCAGGGCCTGGAGCAGGTTCATCGTCAGCACCGGCACCGCCGACTTGTCGACGAAGTCGATGAGCTTCTGCTCCGAGCCGTCCGTCTCGGTGTCGAGGCCCAGGATGATGCCCGAGGTGACTTCGAGGCCGAAGCTGTTGAGCGTCTCGATCGCCTCGTACATCGGCACGGCGGCGTTGTGCTTCTTGTCGATGCCCGCCAGCGCGTCCTCTTCCGGCGTCTCGATGCCGACGAAGACGGTCATGAAGTTCGCCTGGCGCATCAGCTCCAGGATGTCGGGCTGCTTGGCCATGTTCAGGGTCGCCTCGCAGGCGAACTGAAGCGGGTAGTGGTTCTTCTTCTGCCACTCCACGAGGTGGGGCAGCATGTCCTTCGTGGCCTTGCGGTTGCCGATGAAGTTGTCGTCGACGAAGTACACGACGGCCGGATGGCCCGGCTGCGAGATGATCGCGTCGAGCTCGCCGAGCATCTGCTCGGGAGTCTTCAGGCGGGGCTGCCGGCCATAGAGCTGCGGGATGTCGCAGAACTCGCAGCGATAGGGACAGCCGGACGAGAATTGCAGGGAGCCGATGAGGTAGCGCTTGAGGGGGGCGGCCTCGTAGGCGGGTGCCGGAAAGTCCGAGAGCGGAAGGCGCTCCTTGGTCTCCAGGCGAACCTGGCTCGCCGGGATCGACACGTCGCGGTCGAGGATCGACACGAGCTCGTCGGTGGCGTCGCCGATCTCGCCGATATGGAGATAGTCGAATTCCGGATATTGCTCGGGCGATCCGGAGACCGAAGGGCCGCCCAGCGCCGTCACCTTACCGGCGGCATGCGCCCTGGCGTAGATGTCCCGAATCTGTGGGGCCTGGATGTGCATGCCCGACACGAACACCGCATCGGCCCAGGCGAAATCGTCCGGCCCGGCCCGTTTGATGTTCTCGTCGATGAACCGGTATTCCCATTCCTCCGGCATATAGGCCGCGATGAGGAGAAGGCCCTGCGGTGGCATGAAGGCCTTCACCCCGCCCATTAACGGGTAGGCATGGGCGAACGTCCCAAAGGACGGTGTGTATGCGGGAAAGACGCACAGGATGCGTCGATTGGAGGTGACGGAGAGGGTGCATCGCATGGCGGCATTCCTAGCACAGACAGGTGAGGAGGCGTCACCCTCGCGTGTTGATTTCTTGACCCTTTCTGGGATGGATCTCGCCTTGTCGCGTCGCCGGGGAGGATCCTTCGCGCGCGTTTGACGCAGGCGCGAGATGCGCCTCGGGTCCACCGGCCCGTCGTGCGGGCCCCGCCGACGGTGTGGATCTCACTCCACCACGGAATCGTCCTCGTCGAGAGCGAGGCGCCGCAGCGTCTGAAGTGCGGTCTCGAGCCGCTCGAAAGGCGGTGAGCCGAGCGCGAGGCGCACCCCGTTCTCCGGCGTTGCCGGATCGACGGCGAAAGCGCTGGCCGGCGACACCGCCACGCCATTGCGCGCCGCGGCGCCCGCATAGCGTTCCGCCGTCCAATGGGGAGGAAGAGAGAGCCAGAGGTGGAACGCCCTCGGGTCGCCCCGAACGTCGAGGCCGCTCAGCGCTTCCCGGGCCGCGCTCTGGCGCGCTGCCGCGTCCGCCCGCTTCGCCTTGCCGATCCGGCTCGCCGTTCCGTCGGTCATGAGATGAAGGGCCACCGCCAGGGGGAGTCCGCTCGCGGTCCAGCCTCCCGTGCGGATCGAGCCCGCGAGCCGCTGCGTGAGATGGGGCGGCCCGGCGACGAAACCGAGGCCGAGGCCCGGAGCGAGGCGCTTCGACAGGCTGTCGACGACGATCACCCTCTCGGGTGCCAGGGCAGCCAGGGGCTCCTCGTCACAGAGGAACCCGTACACGGCGTCCTCGATGCAGACGAGGTCATGTCTGCCGAGGAGCGATGCTATGGCGTGCCGGCGATCCGCGCTCATGGTTTGGCCGAGGGGGCTTTGCAGGACAGGCTGGAGGTAGAGGGCGCGGAGGGGGGCCTCGCGATGAGCCCGCTCGATGGCGTCCGGGATCACCCCCTCCGCATCCATTGCGAGGGGAACCAGTTCGACGCCAAGCCGGGCCGCGAGGCCCTTGACGATGGGATAGGTCATGGCCTCGACGCCGATCCGATCGCCGGGCTGGGCCAGGGCCGAGATCGCCGCGGCGATGCCCTGGCGTCCGGCCCCGGTGAACAGGACGGTCTCGGGGTCGGCCGACCACCCTCCCCGCGCGAAGAAGGCCGCCGCCCCGGCGCGCGCCGGCTCCTTCGCGCCCGGCCGGACCGGCGAGAACGCGGCTCGGAGCCTGGCCGGTTCGAGCAGGGCGCCGAGGCTGGCGCTCAGCTCCGCCGCCTGATGGGGCAGGATCGAGAAGACGTGCTCGAGATTGATGAGTCCGGTCTCGGAGTCCGGCAATGCTGCCGCGGCGGAGGCCGAGGCGCGGATGAAGGTGCCGCGTCCGACCTCTCCGGTGATCAGTCCGCGCCGCGACAGTTCCGCATAGACACGGCTCGCGGTGGAGACGGCGATCCCGCGCTCGAACGCGAACTGCCGTTGCGTCGGCATCCGGCTCCCCGGCGCCAGGCGCCCCTGGGCGATGTCCGCGGCGATCCCCTCCGAAATCGTCCGATAGTCTGCCACGCGTATATTGCTCCGAGTACAATGATTTAATTGATTCGATTCAATTTCGGATCAATAGGAATGGGCGACCCGATGGAGGTGACCCGATCATGCCGATATCCGACAATTTATCCACCAACGCTCGGCCTCTCGCGAGGCCGTTCGACTCTCTCGGCCACCCTAACCAGCGCTTTCCCGCGAGAGCAATCGCTCTCCTGTCGATCTGGTACAGCAGGGCGGCCGGGCGGCGTACAATTCGCGAATTGACCTCGGAACAAATGAAGGCGCTCGATCTCGATCCCGTCGCTCTGCGTGTGGAGGCCGCCAAGCCGTTCTGGCGTGCATGAGCACGGACGCGAATGCCCGGGCGGAAAGCCGGGCATTCGCCCGCAGAGTCCGAAGGGGTGTGGTCAAGTTTCGGAGCATGACCTGCCGATGTGCAAGCTCAGCCGCGATGCGACGACTCTTCCTCGCCGGAGCGCGCCCGTGTCCTTCAGAACCCTCCTTGCCGCACGTATGGCTCTGGCCGCCCTGGCCTTGCCGATGATCGGGCCTGTGGCGGCTCATGCCACCGAGCAGAAACAGAGCCAGACCGACCCCCTCGTCTCCACCGAATGGCTGGAGGCCAACCTCGCCTCGCCGAAGCTCCGGATCGTCGAGCCGGGCGTCTACGAGCGAGGGCATGTGCCCGGCGCACAGAACGTCCTCTGGCATACGGACCTCTGATCGGGACTGCATTCCTGGTCGCGGCCCTGCAGATGTCGGGCGATCCCGGCGGTGAACGGCTCGCGCTGTCCCCGACATTCGGAGCCCTGTATGGCTTCGTGCTGCAACGCCTGCGCTTCTTCTGCTTCTGCCAGTGGCGCGACCTCATCGATCGGCGTGACCCGCGCGGGGCACTCGGCACCCTCGCCGCCCTGGCCGCCGGGGCGGTCGGCCACAGCGTGGGGCTGGGAGCGTGGGTGCCTGGTCGGAGCGGCGTGCGGCTGGGGCGCGATGACCGGTCTCGGCTGCAGCGTCGGCACGCTGCTGTCCGGGATCATGGCGGGTGCCGCATCGGGCTGGCTCTTCGGCGCGACGATGTTCGCCGGGCTCACCGCGACGCTGCTGGCGAGCCGGCGCCTGTCGCTGCTGCCATAGACAGACACAGCGCCCCGCCAAAAGAAAACGCCCGGCCTTGAGAGCCGGGCGTTTTCATATCTTTATGTGAGAAGCGCCGATCAGGCGGTCAGCACGGTCGAGGGCTCGACCCGCACGCCCGGGCCCATCGAGGAGGTCACGGCGACGCGCTGGATGTAGGTGCCCTTGGCGCCGGCGGGCTTGGCCTTGGCCACCGCGTCGGCGAACGCCTTGATGTTCTCGACGAGCTTGGCTTCGTCGAACGAGACCTTGCCGATACCGGCATGGACGATGCCCGCCTTCTCGACGCGGAACTCCACCGAACCGCCCTTGGCGCCGGCGACCGCGGACTTCACGTCCATGGTGACGGTGCCGACCTTCGGGTTCGGCATCAGGCCGCGGGGGCCGAGCACCTTGCCGAGACGGCCGACGAGGGGCATCAGGTCCGGGGTCGCGATGCAGCGGTCGAACTCGATCTTGCCGCTCTGGACGATCTCGAGCAGGTCCTCGGCGCCGACGATGTCGGCACCGGCGGCCCTGGCCTCGTCGGCCTTGGCGCCGCGGGCGAACACCGCCACCCGCACCGTCCGGCCGGAGCCGTTGGGCAGGTTGCAGACGCCACGGACCATCTGGTCGGCGTGACGCGGATCGACGCCGAGATTCATCGAGACCTCGACGGTCTCGTCGAACTTGGCGCTGGCCTTCTGCTTCACCAAGGCGATCGCCTCGTCGATGGTGTAGAGCTTGAGCGCGTCGATGCCCTCGCGGGCGGCGCGGATGCGCTTGCCTTCGTGTGCCATTGTGCCCTCCCCTTAAGCGACGACGTCGAGGCCCATGGCCCGCGCGGAGCCACGGATCATGGCGACGGCGGCGTCAACCGAGTCGCAGTTCAGGTCGGGCATCTTCTTCTCGGCGATCTCGCGAAGCTGAGCTTCGGTGACCTTGCCCACCGTCGGGCCCTTGCCCGGGGTCTTGGAGCCGGAAGCCGGCTTCTTGCCGATCTTCAGGCCGGCGGCCTTCTTGAGGAAGAAGGTGACCGGCGGCTGCTTCATCTCGAAGGTGAAGGAGCGGTCCTGGTACGCCGTGATGACGACCGGGATCGGGGTGCCCTTCTCGATCTGAGAGGTCTTCGCGTTGAAGGCCTTGCAGAATTCCATGATGTTGAGGCCACGCTGACCGAGCGCGGGGCCGATGGGCGGCGACGGGTTCGCGGCGCCGGCCGGAACCTGAAGCTTCACGTAGCCCGTGATCTTCTTTGCCATAGGGACTGCTCCCAAATGTAGGCTCGCCGCCCGGCTGCCTGGAGCACGGACGGGGCGAGCGGTTGCAGGTCGCGGTGCGGTCCGTGGATCCCGGCGGCAAACCGGGCGGACCTCCCGCGTGTGACGCCGTCCGGGGAGTGACCCCGACGGCCATTTTCACGCTCGGCTTGGCACCGCGCGGAAAAGCTGAAGACCGGTCAGTCGCGACCGACCTCGAAATTCGAAAAAATCAGATCTTCTCGACCTGGGCGTATTCGAGTTCCACCGGAGTGGCGCGACCGAAGATCGACACGGCGACCTTGAGGCGCGAACGGCTCTCGTCGATTTCCTCGACGGTGCCGTTGAAGGAGGCGAAGGGACCGTCGGCGACGCGGACGGTCTCGCCGATCTCGAAGGAGATCGAGGGCTTGGGACGATCGACGCCCTCGGCGACCTGACCCTTGATCCGCTCGGCTTCGGAATCGGGAATCGGCACCGGCTTCGACTTGTCGGCGCCGAGAAAGCCGGTGACCTTGGGGGTGTTCTTGATGAGGTGGTAGACCTCGTCGGTCAGATCGCACTTCACCAGCACGTAACCGGGGAAGAACTTCCGCTCGGCGTCGACCTTACGGCCGCGGCGGACTTCGACGACCTTTTCGGTCGGGACCATGACCTCGTCGAACAGCTCCATCAGCCCGCGCTGAGCCGCCTGATCCTTGATGGACTGGGCGACCTTGTTCTCGAAATTCGAGTAGGCGTGGACAATGTACCAGCGTTTCGACACGGTTCTCACCAAATCCTGACGTCGGTCTGCCCGGTCGCGACGACGCGCCCAGGGAGACTCAGTTGTTCTAGGCGCCGACCCCGAGGATCAGGGTCACGATGTAGCGCAGGGCCTGGTCAACGACCGTGAAGAAGATGCTCGCCGCCACGACCATGATGAACACCATGATCGTCGTGACGGTGGTCTCCCTGCGGGACGGCCACGTGACCTTGCGGCCCTCGTCGCGCACCTGGGACAGGAACTCGGCCGGGCCGACACGCTTGGGCGCGGGCCGCACGGGCGGGGTCGCCCGAGGCGGCGTCGGCGTGGCGGAGCCGCGCTGCGGGGTGCGCGCCAGGTCCGCCTTCTTCGTTGCTTCGTTCGATGCCATTGATGCCAACAACAGGGAAAATCGGCTCTGACCGGAAAGCGGGCCGGTGCGGAGGCTCTGGTCGAAGCCCGCACCGAACACAGTCACCGATCTCGGAGTGCGAACGCTCTAGCGCAAGTCCCGGGTCTTGTCGACCGTCGCGGACATATCGACAGAGAGCGGGAAACACGCTCCGGTTCGGCACTCCCGACGGGAGGCCGTTCCAGCATTGCGCTCAAGGAAAACACTGGCAGGAGTGGAGGGACTCGAACCCGCAACCTCCGGTTTTGGAGACCGGCGCTCTGACCAGTTGAGCTACACTCCTACGCGCCCCGCTCCTCTATACAGGAACGAGCCGGTGCACAAGCGGGGCATTGGCCTATTCCCGAACAACTCTCACTGCGGTGCCATAGGCCAGGACTTCGGTGATGCCGTCCATGATGTCGGTCGCATCGTAGCGCATGCCCACAATCGCATCGGCGCCGGCGGCTGCCGCCTGTTCACACATGTGTTCGAACGATTCCCGGCGAGCGGTTTCGGCCAGAGAGAGGTAGGCGTCGATCCGACCGCCGAACAGTGCCTGGACCCCGCCGACAACGTTCCCAATGACGCTGCGTGAGCGGACCGTGATGCCACGGACCATCCCGAGATGCGCAACGACACGATAACCAGCGATCTCGTTGGTGGTGGAAACCATCATCGTGTGGAGGTCCTCATGATGGAAGGCAAAAAAACACCCACGGATCAGCGGCGATCCGTGGGTGACGCGGTGTAGGTAGAAAAGCGCCCCGACAGGAGCGTACCGAACTTAATCGTTGATGGCTGCGACGACGCCTGCGCCGACGGTGCGACCGCCTTCACGGATGGCGAAGCGGAGCTTCTCTTCCATGGCG
>NZ_LMME01000022.1:0-13561 GCF_001422125.1 Methylobacterium sp. Leaf85
GTTCACGAGCCTGAGCGCGGTCCATCTAATCGTCTCTCACATTCTTCGTAGCCTTACTTGGTACTTAGACGTGACGCCAGAACCTATGCTCAAGTCAACCCCAAAATTAAATACCTATTCTTTATGTAATACATGAAATAAATCTTAAGTATTACAATTTATAAGAATAGCTTCTTCTATTACTAAACTTGCAGACGACTGCAAGCTATCTATGTCTTACAACGACTAAACAGATAGACCGTATTACCGGGATTGTCGCCTGAACCCCTTCGGGCGACAGAAACTTGCTGCTCCAGGCCAAGCTGCTCGCTGATAGTGGGACGGTGGACGTGCCTGCATCTACCAGGATGCGCGACCGGGCTTTCAGTAAATCGATGAATAACAGCACGATGTTGCGCTTCTAATGAGGTGCGTTCAACCATTGTAAATTCATGACGATCAGCTTTTAAGGCTCCGATGGTATAGCTCCGCCACCCATGGAGAGTGGTTGCCGTCCTGGTACACGATCGAAAGCTCTTTTCGTGGTCGAGTCACCCCGACATAAAACAGACGGCGCGCCTCGCGCATTGCTCCAGGGGATTGCCTGTCGCGATTGCTGGGGATGTCGCTAGCGTTCATGCCGTAGAGGATAACAGCATCAAACTCCCGCCCTTTCGAGCTGTGCAGTGTGCTCAGAATTACGCGGCCACTTCCTTCAATCCTGCCTGAAAAAATGTTGAGTGGAATGTCTTTACCTTCCTCTGGATTGGTCTTCTCTACCATCACCTTGCAGACATCCCATTCAACCTGAGGATTACGGGCAATTATCTTCCATGGGATGATCAGCTCACCACAGATTCGCTTCAGCCAGGAATTCGTAGATTTTTCTGAAGCAATAGAAGTACATAGGAATGTAATTAGTTGTTGCGAAATTACCTGCTCTTCGGCCTCGCTTGCGCGTCCTCCGTAGACAAGCCCTATCGCCTGACTGAGCAACCGAACATATGGAGGGTCGGCGTCTCGCCAGCCACCGGTCACCCAACTAGCACAGGCCTCAACGAACCGCGCGAGGCGTGAGCTGCGCTTAACGAGCGCGTTCCCATCGGTACGGACATATGGGATGCCCCTCGCATCGAGCGCTTCCGCCGCCTTATCGCCGAGCCAAGCGGCTCGGTACAAAATAGCGATTTCCTGAGGAGGGTACCGATCGAGTAGATTGGGCAGCACGGTTTCTGCGATCGTAGCCGCCTGCATGTTGTGCCCACCTTGGACCTTCCAAAACTTCAGGTCGCCTTCCGGCGCGTCGTCGAGACCACGATAATCGCGTTCTTCGCCAAGGGCCCCCATGGAAGCGCGGATGATCTTTGCGCCTGATCGATAATTGAAGCGCAAACGGATATCACGAACATCATCCCGTGCAGCCAAATTTTGAAGTAACTCGGGATTGGCGCCTGTGAACGCATATATCGATTGATCAGCATCTCCTACTGCGAACAGACGCATGCCGCCCTCAAAGCAAAGCAACAGCACGAGCTCGTGGAGTGCATAACCGAGATCTTGATACTCATCGACAAACAAGACCGGGAATCGTGCCCTGATCGCCGTGCGAATCCACATGTGATCTTTGATCATGCGGAACGCTATCAGTGGCATGTCATCGAAATCGATCAAACCGCGTCGACGAAGCTCAGTCTCATATGCACCTATGAAGGCGGCAAGATCGGCGTTGCGGTCTAGCCAACCGGGAAGACTACGATCAACATCTCGGCGGCGTTTTTCTTCGGCGAACGCCCATCGTTCGTGCGGATTAAACCGGCTGCCTTTGAAGACAGCGGCATATGCTGCTTCTACAGCAACAGCACGTTCGCCAGCACTAGCGACGCGAAAGCTATCGGGCAGGAGCCCGGGTACACAACGCGCATAAGGCAAAATTACCTGAGTAAGCGCAAAGCTATGAACTGTGCCGACGAAGCAGCGGTCATTGCCAGCGATGCCCAGGGCGATGAGCCGAGTTTCAAGTTCGATAGAACATTCATTATTGTAGGTAATGCAGGCGACGCCGCGCGGGTCAACGATATCCTCGACAAGAGCTCGCGCCATTGCAGTGGTTAGAGTCTTGGTTTTCCCACTGCCCGGTCCTGCAAGTACGACACAATGGGCGATCTCTCGCACGGCAGCGATTTGCTCGGGATTACGCGAAAGTTCAGCCAACGCCTTGGCGAGCACACTGTTGTTAGACACGGTCTGCCACGAATTTAATAGCAGCAGCAATATATGGGGGAGGCGTCAGACCAGCAGGCAACTTCCTAGCGAGCTTGGCGCTCAAACGACCTTTGCCTATGGCGGCGATCATTGCGAGGAGCTGGGCAGGATCAACCGGCGTACCACTGCGCCATGCTGCTATCCGTTTCGTACGTACTGAGCCAAAGCCTTGCTCATCAAGAATTTCGAGTAAAGCGGGAAGTAAGGTAGGTTCGTTAGAGACAGAAATTTCAAAAGTTTGTTCATTCAGGAAGATTCCTACCGATCCCCATCCGGCGCTGAACGCAGTGAAGTCAGCAGCCTCCAATTCGGCACGATACTCAGGACTAAGTTTTGGCAAACCACCGACCTCGGTATAAGCTTCCCAGATGTTGAAGGTACGCGCCTTACCAAGTGGTGCTTTGGTTCCGTCGAGAGGATCCCAATCGGTAACAACCGCAAACGGCAAGCCAAGGCTAGCTACAAGTTTCACATAAGCCTCAAAATGGACGCCAGCGATATTACAGACGGTAATGCCAAGCCCATCAAGATTTCTTCCGATAGCATCTGCGAAGACAGTGAGCAGTGTTTCCTCGGCATCCCCTTCAACGAAGATTACGCCACGAGAAAAAAGCAGTTCAGAGCGAGTAGCCGTGAGATAGCGCTCGATATCCTCAAGTTCCTCTGCACTGACCGGAAGCTTAGCGAGAGAAAATGCTGATGTAGCACCATCTTTAGCTTTGAGATGAACAATCGATCGAAGGGGGGCGACTGCTGCAAGTGTTGGAGAGTGGCTAGTGAAAATTAAGGCCTGGGCAGGATCTCCGGCGTTGAATAGTTTATCGAAGATGGAGCGTTGAAGCTGAGGATGGAGATGTGCTTCAGGTTCCTCAATACAAAGTAGAGAATAGTTTCGCTCATTCTTGGCACGCCGCCAAGAAAACTCTGCTAACTTCAGTGCAACAAGCGCAACATTAGCCGAACCTAGGCTAGCTTCAGCAATGCTACGCTTACCGTCGTCGATGAACAGAGCGATCGAACGGAATAGTCGAAGCGGATCGGCTGGAGTGAAGCGAAGTTTTGCATCAAGATCGTGCGACGTGCCTGCAAGATGGAGGATGCCAGAGCGCAGCGAGGCTTCTAGTGCCGTAACTGATGGGAAGCTTTCCAGCTTTTTGGTAGCTATCTCCAGATCACTTGCAACTGCGTTGAGGTCGGTTCGACTTACCGAGGCGATCGCATCCTCTAGCAATGGTCTAAGCGGGGAATTGCGCCAGGAGCCCAGCTGACTTTCAGCATCCCGCAGGGCATCAAGCATATCGAGTGCGATGCGACGGCGCACACGGCTTGGGATGTTACGTGTCTCACTCCCTCCTCCAAAAACAATGAATTCGCAGTCCTCCCCCGATTGAGGCTGTCCGCTGACCTCAGGCTTTTTGCGATAGATATAGCTCAGCCGGGCTACGGTTGGATCGCTTGCAGTTCGAAAATCGGTGAGCAAGGCAGTTAGCGCAGAATCGCTGCCGAAGTCCGTAAAGTCGACATGTATTTCGATCGACGGATTCGTAGTCCAGTCGCAGCCATCCCAGAAATCTGAGAGCTTTAGTTGTCGTGCGGAATCAGGAAGTGTTGGATCGAGTACAAGCCTAATCGCAAACAGAAAATTGCTTTTACCAACTCGATTCTCTCCAAGCAGTACAACATTACCTGCGAGTGGGACATCGATCGATTTAAAATTACGAAAGTTACGAATACTTATGTTCGATAGACGCACAACGCCGTCCTTTTGATTACGCCTCGGAACACGGTGCTAAAAAAATGCCTTGTTAGGACCAGCAGCTGTTCGGAAGAATCTTGGTATCATCGGAAATTTGATAACTTCCCCCTTCGATAGACGCAACCGCTATCTATCCCTCCCGTTTTCCGATGGCTTTCCGTGTTGGTGGCCTCGTTTTGTATCCCTGTTTCTATCTTAGATTTCGTGCCCGGCACAGATTGGCCCCCACCCCCCCGATGACGAAGCCAGACAATCCATTCAGGTGAAACAATCCTGATCACGTTAGGGGCATTCCGCCACCTCGTCAGGCGTCTTTCCTCGATAGTGAGTAGACCCAGCGCCCGTGCCTCACGAAGCGCCCGCTTCACCGTGGTCTCACTCACGCCAGCTACCGCTGCGATCTGTCCTATCGGCCAGGAGCATGAGCCATTCCGGCTCACTTCCGTAGCTATCACTGACAGGACGGATGCTTCTGCCAGGGTGAACCGAGCTGCAATTTTCGGTGGGAGTTTGCCAGACGCTGCCCACGTCCGTCGTCGCTCCATTGAAGCTGACGATCTCGGCCGCGACCCCACATAGCGCTGCTTTCGCTTTGCAGCCGTCTGCACGGCCTTCCGTGTCTCAATGAGGGTCGACAGCTCCTCGGCTTCGGACTCACTGACCTGCCCTGCTCCGAAGGCCCGCCAAAGCAAGGTGGAAATTTCAGGCAGCTTCACACGTGACGCAGCCTCGATGGCACGCCGTAATTCCTCAGCAAACATAGTCCTCGGTCCCATGCGGGCCGCAGGCAGGCTCAAGGCACGACTTCATCGTTGACGGAATTGGCGTTCCGTCTTGACACCCAGGGGGGTCATGTGGCTTTTGGGGAGTTGAAAACCGGCTCCCGAGCCACTCGATTTTTGCGGCCCTCCTGTTTGGCGACAGGGGGGCCGTAGTCGTTTCAGGGTCTATCTCGCGGCAGTGATCTCTCCTGACGTCAGCTCACGACTCACGACTCACGAAGCGGATCGTTAACCGAAGCGCCTCTTGTCGGACAAAGCCGACCCCTACGTCAAACCCATAGCGCGGTCTTCCAACGAGCATCGTCAGGGCCAACCCAAATTACTCCGAAAACCCTAAACCTACACCTAAACCATAAAGGTTGAGCTAAACGGTAATCGTATCTTTACTCCTTACACCTACACGCTATTTACGGTCTTCCGTCGATCCGTGGAGGTGCTCTGTGCACGTTGTCAGCCTCGTCGGGCTCAAAGGTGGGATCGGCAAGTCCACCCTTACAGCCCATCTCGCCGTCGCCGCCCATCATGCAGGCGTCCTTACCGCAATCGTGGACACCGATCCGCAAGCGACCCTTCGTATGTGGTCAACTCGCAGACAGATCGACGGGCCTCCTGTTCGCCCTGAGACGACCCCTGATTTTCTCGAGCCAACCTTAAAGGCTTTTGCGGCACAGGGAGCTGAACTCGTCTTCATAGACACCGCAGGAAAATCGGAGGCGATGGGAAAGCGCGCGGCCGAGTTGTCTGACCTAGTGCTTATCCCTTCGCGGACCTCGCTTGCGGACATGGATGCCGTGCCCAGCACAGCGTCTATGTTGGAAGGCATCGGGAAGAAGCATTTTGTGATTTTTTCCGACGTGGATGTGTCAGGCCGAAAAAACGACGTCAAAGAGGCTTCGAAGGGATTTGCCGCCAGGGGTATTCCTATCGGTAATGCGAACGGCGCTCCGACGGTGTCCCATCGGAAAGCGTTCAAGTCCTGCTTCAACGACGGCCGGACCATTCAGGAACTGGAACCCGATGGGAAGGGCGCTGAGGAGATCGATGCGTTGTTCCGCTGGGTAGCAAAGCAGATCGGCCTCAAGGTCAAACGCAAGCGGGTGGAGACGTAGGATGGCAAAGAAACCCGGCCTGTCGGCGGCGTTCACAATAGGGGAGCAACCCATACTCGACGTACCAGGGAACCCTCAACCTGTAGCCATCCCTAAAATTAAACCTACACCTTTACCTAATCGTCGTGATCATCGGGCGAATAGGCAGGCCTTCACAGTATGGCTCGACCGTGACCTCGTAGCGAAAATTCGAGAACTATCCCGCGGCCTTGTCACCGAAAATGGACGGGCCGGCAATTCAATTGAAGCACTAGTTACTCAAGGGATCGAGCACGTTCTTGCCAAGCACGAGCGCTAATGAATTGAGTTCTCAGGCTTGCAGCCGTCTGCATAACGTTATCGTCTCAAATTAAGCAGAGATAGCGGAATTCAGAAGTCAACGTTTCTAGCGCGAGCCGCCTTAATATGGGATAGAGTGCCCTGCCGTTCATGCTTATAGTCGAATTCTTCATCGATCGCTGCAATATATTGTGACTTCATGAAATGCCACTGGATACTTGATCCATCGCTATTCACTAGCCAGTCCCCGGCAACCCAAGACGGCACGCTATGAAAGAGCAAAACGAGCGAAGCTGCCATCGCGCGCTCAGCCAGCCGATTGAGTTCGTTCACATCTTCCGGGCGCTCTCTGCCGGGCTTTACCCCCGCTTTAGCTCCTTCGATCGAGTGCAGGATCTGCGTAGGAGTAAGGTGAACGTAATTTGACGTTAGCCCATATATTCGACCAAGCTCTCCATCGAAGCTGGCTTGAATTGCGTGAGGTAGCAAATCAAGCTTTATTTCTTTCTTGATCGAAATGGATGGCGAGCGCAGCTCCTTGTTGAAGAGCTCAAGCTTTTCCTCGATAGAAGAAATGTAACTTGCCTGTTGTACGTGTGTAATTTTGACGGACGCTTCAATTAGAAATCTCAATTCACGTCGAGCTACATTTAGGAGGCCTTGAGTGACCAATGTAGAAATCGATAAAGCTGACTGGATTAGGTCCTGATATAGAAAATAAAGAATGTGATCCGATCCGTATTTGGGATCTCCCGACGTATCAGCTGCTATGAACGCGACACTAGATACATATGATCTAGAAAGAAAGCCAGTCTGCCGGATGGGTTCTACCAGTTCCGGTGGTAGACCATCGGGACTCAATTCCTCTTGCACGTATCCTCCCGTGGCCGGCCTGCTATTCTATTCTGGCCGTTACGCCTTAGCGGTAACCGACGCAACCTCTAGGCATATCGTCCCTAACGTCCGCCTCCTACCATCACGGGTATTCGATGTTGGTACTAAGCGTTAGGTACCCTACCAGCTGCAATCGGTTAGAAAGCCATGCTATCAAGGCGCCTTCGGCCTCAATTGACCGAGCGAAGATTTCCACCGTCAAACTCGTAGAAATCCGGATTTCGCTCGGCGGCTATACTTAGCAGGTCGTTGATGACGTAATCCAATGGAATTGGGACGGTAGGCTTCCCGACCTCGAAGGCTCGGAGGTCCACAGTGGTTGGAGATGCCTCTAAAAGGAGCAGGTAAAACCTTTCGAATTGCTCATCGCGCCCTGCCGGGTCATTGCGGCCTGTGAAAAGCCTTAGCCTCGCGTGTGCGTTTAGGAAGGTGGATTTGCGCCGAAGGGTGTTGTCCGTCTCGGCTCCCTTATCGAAAAAGAAGAAGCCCGCGAGCACGCTGTAGGGGAACCGTCGATGGAGGGTGACCGCCTCCATTAGCATGTCCCCTCGCCGGTTCACGAGATTCTTTTGGTAGTTGCTGGTGCGGGTATCCTTGAAGTTGATACTCTTGACCGAGATGGCCAGCAGCAGCCCGGCCTCCTCGGTAGCCCAGGTAACATCTACCTTCTTCGCCCCAAGGCCACCGGCCATGCGTCTTTCGGCGCCTGAGCTACCCAGCACCCCAGGGGGGGCAGGCCGGGCCTCCCTTAATCCTCGCTCGCGTAACTCTGCGGCAAGAGCCTGGGCGACAACCTCCGAGACGCGCTCGCTGTAGCGCTTCTTTTCACTCTGCGAGGCTGTGTCGGCTGGCTTTGGGGGGAGGCTCTTGAGAGCCGTATCCAGGAAGTCATCAACCCTCGCCACGGCTACCTCGCCCTCGCATCACGCGTCGTTGGAACAAGGCCTCACGAGCCTGCCGTAGTTGGGCCAACTGGTCAGTATCGAGCTTCATATGCCGTTCCAGAATAACCGCATCCACCAACTCGACCGCCTTCAGGAGGTTGTTCTGCCGCAGGGCGATGGCGAGTTGGGGAACGGTCAATTCCAGTTCCCCCTGAGCGGCAGCGAGCACAGCCGGGGTCGGGACGGGCAACAGGTCCGCCTCCTTCGGCTCATGTTTCAAGAGACCTCCGCCGTAGGCACGGCCTACGACCTCTGAGCCAAGCAGGGTGACTGTGTTCAGGCAAGCTATCGGAAGTGTCGCCTTTCCAACCTCCCGTAGCTCCGGCCTGAGCTTCACCCCGTACAATGAGTTGAGAACAAGAGCACCCGCTTCGTTGGTCGTAAGGCGTGGGCGATCGTGGTTCATGTAGGTGAAAAGCAAATCGGGCTGCGCTACCAGTGGCACCCGCCACCAAGGCGTGCGGACCCTGCACTTGTAGGCGTTATGGACACCCTCGCGTTCGCCAGCCTCGATGTAGGCTTTGGCAGCCTTCGACGGGTTACTGGCTTGAGGGGCAAATAAGTAGCAGCGCCCCCCTTCCTTCGCGAGTTCGGTCCATGCCCTTTCGCTAAAGGTGAGCCCTCGAAGGTGCCTAGCGCCAGGAGGGGAGATCCTCAGCAATTCTGCCTTGCTGAGCCCTAGCCGTGCCGCGTCGGCTGCCGTCAGGGTGAAGTAGTCGTTGTTGCCCGTAACAGAGCCTAGGTAGGTATCACCCCACTCGATTAGCTTCGTGAAATGTTTGCCGAGGGTTAGCTCACGGTAGGCCTCAAGAGCCCCATTTTGGATGAGGGCAGAGGTCCATTTCTCCCCGGCCGCAGGCACGAAACCGCGCCACGAGGAGGTATCCAAATTCGCGAGGCTGTCCGCATCACGGGCCTGATAAACCTCGAAGCTCTGTGCGGTGCCACGGCCCTCCGCCAGGAGCAGCACCACCTCTTCGAGGACCCCAGGGAACAGCAACTGTTCGAAGAGGATGAGCCGCACCTTGGCGAAGCGGTTCAACAGGAAGCGTCGCACCTCGCTCGCGTAGTTCACCGACATCAATTCGGCTGGGAGCACGAGGCCGAGGCGACCATCATCTTTCAGGAACTCTGAAGCGTGGATCGTGAAGGCAGCCCATGAGCTAGCAAGGGATGTTAGCCGGACCCCATGAGCAAGGGCGACCCGGAGGCTCTTCGCACGGGCAGCGCCTGAGAAGTGCTGGTAGCGCACATAGGGTGGGTTGCCGATCACCGCATCGTAAACGGGCTGCGGGTTCTGGTCGAAAAAGTCGCCTTCGGTGATGGCAGCATCGTAGCCTTCGGCCGTAAGGCGCGCCTGGGCACCTGTTACAGACGGGCCGTGGATCTCGACGCCATTTAGGTGCCTAGGCAGACTACGGGTCGAAACGCCCAAAGCTTTCAGGCGGGCAGCGCTGGGAAGCAAAAATGAGGCATCGCCGCACGAGGGTTCTAGAACTCTGTCGCCCTTCGACCGGATTGCCCAATCGGCGATGAACCGGCTGACCTCGGGCGGGGTGAAGAATGCTCCACGTGCCTTCTGACCTTGTACGAGATGATTCACGGGTTCCCAATCACGTCCCTTAGGGCTAGCGGCGACGCTCTCACACAACGCCCCTCCGGTAAACGTTTCTTCTTTGTTCTCAACACCGATCCAATTTTGATCATGAGCTTCGTCAGAGCTATGCTCTTCTGTCAGGCTCCATCATGCGTCAGCGCTTGGTCACCCGCTACGAAACAGGCGGCGATCCGTCATCCCGAAACAGCTCAGAAATCGGCACATTGTGTTCTCTTTATCAGAAATGCTGATTATTGATTTGCAGACATCTGCAAGCCCTGGCAGGCCTGTGACACGCAATGCGACGCTCGTTGCACACAATGTTACGGACTACCGGGGCTGCTTCGATGAACAAGACAGGGCGCTACATCGCCTATTACCGGGTAAGCACTGCTCGGCAGGGGCGGAGCGGTCTCGGCCTTGAAGGCCAGCGCTCAGCGGTCCTTGGCTTTCTAAACGGCGGCTCATGGACCCTCATCGAGGAGTTCACCGAGGTCGAGTCGGGCACTCGGTCCGACCGTACGCAGCTCGCCGCTGCACTCGCGGCCTGCCGCCTTCACAAGGCTACCCTCGTGATCGCGAAATTGGACCGCCTCGCCCGGAACGTAGCCTTTGTTTCAGCACTCATGGAGGCCGGCGTCGATTTCATCGCCGTCGACTTTCCGCAGGCCAACCGACTCACGATCCACATTCTCGCCGCCGTGGCCGAGCATGAAGCCAAGGCCATTTCGGACCGCACTAAATCCGCCCTTGCCGCCGCCAAGGCTCGTGGGACGGTCCTGGGAGGGTTCAGAGGCCGTGCGGGCACTCCGGGCGATCTGGAACGTGCTAGGGCCTCTCGAACCGCCTCAGCTGATCAATACGCGGCCGACCTCGCCGGTACTATCGCCACGCTTCAAGCAGGCGGTATTACGTCCCTCTGGGGAATTGCCAAAGCCCTCAACGCCAAAAGGATCACAACCCCGCGCGGGTCAGGCTGGTCAGCAAGCCAAGTCCAACGCGTTTTAAAGCGTCTTTCTTACAATCAAGGAGCCTAAATATCTTTCTTTTAATCTTGGTCGCAGATTAGCTGTAAAATTATCAAATGTTTCACGCGATTAGGTTGGAAATTTCTGATTTTTGAATAATCTGTAAACTGTTTAGAAAGGATTCTGAAAATGCCACCTATTGACAATGTAACTACTGTTTTAAGATTTCCAAAGTTCCCCCCCGGAGAGAAGGTATATATTATTGGCGAAAAAGATGCTCGTCTTAATATTGAAAATCTACACATTCCAAGTGGTTATAAAATAGTAATATCTCCTGAAGTCAACTCTATAGAATGGTCTGTAAGGAAAATTTCTTTTGGAGAAAAAGCTATAATTGATATTAGTTATTATGGAAGCGTAGTAGATAAACCGGCTCCGGCACAAGATCTGGGTGGTCAAGCCGACCACGGTGACTTAGGAGCCCCAGGAAATAATGGCTCAAATGGAGCACCTGGACATGCTGGAGTCTCACTCACTATTATAAATCTTGAAGAAATAGAAAATGATGGATCTCTTTGGATACGTACAAATGGTCAGAATGGTGGTGAGGGCGGCGACGGTGGAGGGGGCCGTCAAGGAGGTGGTCCAAGGAATAAGGGGCTGCCAATATTCGGGAAGAAAGCAGCACGAGGCGGACATGGTGGACATGGCGGCAGTGGCGGGAAAGGCGGTGATACCAGCACGGTGAAAATAAAATATTTACCAGTCGGACTTCAGGGGCGGTTTGTTAGCGGCTGCGCGAACCAGCCTGTTGGTGAAGATGGGCCTCCGGGGTGGGAAGGCGGCAACACAGGCGTGATCGCAATTTACGGTGGACCTGGTCAAGGTGGGCGGGGTGGTCGTGGCGGACGTGGGGGTGCTGGCGGCGATAAAAGTGTTTCTGATGGAGATGTAGGTAGTCAAGGCCCTACTGGACCAGCAGGAGCATGTGTTCCTGTTGAAACGACTAGAGGTACTTGAGGAATTCACACGACAATAGGGGAATGTTTTATTTCATTCCTCTATTGTTTACAGAATGAATATTATTTAATTTTGAATCTGTAAAACACTTTAATGTTGTAATACAATTATTTATCATAACCTCTTGTATGCATGATTTATCTTTATTTATCTTGCAGATAACTGCAAGCTCACTCTCAGAACTCCTCTCGTAACCAAATAGGGCCGGACGCCCCGAAGGGGCAAGACGTAACCTCGCATATCTCATACCCAGCACCATAGGCATCAGCACCCAGGGATGCACTGCTTAAGTTCTAGATGGCGACGGGATAGAGGCTCCCCGCAAGGCTTGTGGAGCCAAAGTGAAATCAGAGGTAAAACGGAGAGGATGGCACAGACCCTCCCCCATCTCTAACTGAGCGCAGTACCCTGGGAAAATTCTACGATTTTATCGGATTGTAATAAGCTGAGGCAATGTAATACCGATCGAAACCTAATGGAGACGTATTACAAACTTGCCCTGCAGTCTCAGTGGCTTGAGTGCAGCTAGCTGCAAATCATCCGGCCAAAAGTGATAAGCGCGGACGCCGCGAAGCGGCAAGCCCCAGAATGTACATACGCCGTGCGTAGAAGGTACAGCCAACCTCAATCCAGCAGATGTCTAGGTATGGTGAGGAGCTTGCTCGGAAAGGCTCGCATTGAACCTTTCGAGCACCGACTCCCGTATGCCCCGTGGAAGCCGGCGGAGCCACGCATCCAACTGATCGGTGGCACGGGTTGCATCACGCTGAGCCGCACGAAGGTCATGTCTCATGCCTGCGGTAACTTCATCTCGGAAGCTATCAAGGTCGGACATGGCGCTGAAGCCGCTTAGCCGAGCGTTCAAAGCCTGTTTCCCTGCGATTGGTTCGACACGGCCCTTTTCCTTGTCGGTGAGTTGGCCGTTCTCCGCAGCTTCTAAGATCCGTCCGTAGTTCGCCAACGAAGGCTCGATCACCACGTCTTGCTCGTTCAGGCCCCTTCTACGGAAGCCGTATCCAGCCCTTTCAAAGCCGTCTCCAATCGTTGTAATACCGCCCGATAAAACGAACGGCCCAGCGCGATGCCCGGCAAAGTAGCCGGTAAGGGTTTTTTCAATCTCGCGGCAATCCTCTACGCCTTCCGCCACAACGAGTACGTCGTCCGCAAGAAGGAAGGGGACACATTCGGTTTGTAATACACCCGGCAAATCATTGAAAAACCAGGAGATAATTACGTTTGATGCCGGAGAGCCCTGCATGAGTCCGCGCGGGCCGTTACGCTCTATCGTGTGGTCGTCATAGGGGTAAGAGACCCCATGCTCCTGGGCGTACCTCCTCTCTCTGTGGGGGGCGTGCCGAAGGTCCATAGTCCGAGTGTCGAGGACATTACGGATCACGACCTTCGGTAGGGGAAGCTGGCTGAGTGCATCGAGGTTCACGCTATCAAAGCAGCTCGTGACATCGGCCAGATAAACGAATTCGTAGCCCTGTTGGAGCGCTTCAGCGATGCGCCGAGCCTCCCTATCGCGGCCTTGGCCTTTGATGTCGGAGAGGTGTGGACCTGGCGTGAACGACGTTTCGAGCACGTCCTTCACCATCAAGCTCGCTGCGTACAGCACAGTGGGTAGTCGGCACAAACGCCGAAAGCCGCCCTTGGCTTTCGGTATTCTCCACCAGAAAACCGATGCACCGCAGGGTTTGAATGGATCGATGCGCTGGGCCATTGCCTTGACCCGCTCAGTGGTTGAGTTGCCTGGAAGGGCTCGAAAAGCTGCATCCAGCTTCGTAACGGACGAAGCGAGATGCTTCCGTATAAGACCCTTCTTGCGTCGTGCCGACGCTTGTCGAATCGACGTCAAGCTTTTGATGGTAAGTTCACGAGCCTGAGCGCGGTCCATCTAATCGTCTCTCACATTCTTCGTAGCCTTACTTGGTACTTAGACGTGACGCCAGAACCTATGCTCAAGTCAAC